>JANNOT010000057.1:0-6712 GCA_031399375.1 Paraoceanicella sp. | reverse complement strand
GCCATCCCCCCCTCGGCCCGCACCACGGCAAGCGTGGCGGGCGAGCCACCGTTGATCCGCCCCGCGACCTCGATCAGCGGCGTAGCATTGGGCCGCAGCATCCCCGCGCCGGGCGCGATCGCAAGGCGCGGGGTCAGGCGCAGTTCGTCGAGGGCGAGCGTGACCTCCGGCCCCTCGGACCCCGGATCAGGGGCCGCAGTTCCTTCGCCCTCGGCCAGCTCGCCGAGCGCCAGCAGGTCGAGCCAACCCCCCTCGAGCCGTGGCGCTGCGCCGGGGGCGAGGACGAGGCTGCTCGCGAGCGCCTCTCCGATGGCGATCCGGCCGAAGCGCGCGGCGCTCAACCGCCCCTCCGCCGTCAGGTCTGCGGTGCCGCGGAGCTGCAGGCGCCCCGCATCGACCACGATGTCGCGCAGGGCGAGCCCCGGCCCCATCACCCCGGTCAAGGAGATCGCGCCGGCGTCGCCGCGCGGTTTCATCTGCCCCAGCCCGGGCAGCCGGACCCCCACCCCGCCCAGATCGGCCTCGAGCGTGAAGCGCGGGCCCCCGTCACGCCCCAGGCTTGCGGTCAGCACGGCCGGGGCACGCCCGTCCAGCAGGTCGGCCGCTGGCCCCGCGCCCAGGGCTGCAAGCAGGTCGGGGGTGATGTCGAGCGTGGCCCGGACCTGGCTAGGCGGCGTGCCCGCAGGCGGGGCAAAGGTTTCGGTCCAGTCCAGCGCCGCCCGCGCGGGACCGAGCGCGACCGGCCCGCGCAGGGTCAGTGCGTCGGACGTGGCGACCAGCTCGAGCGCAGGGGAACTGACGGCCAGGCCCGCGACCGGCCTGGCGAGGCGCACATCGGTCAGCCGCGCCGCAGCCTCCACCGCAACATCCGTCGTCTTCAGCGCCTTCAGGAGCGCAAAGCGCAGGTGCGCGGTGATCGCCGCGTCGCCCTCGCCCAGATCGGGCGACGCCCCCACCTTGCCCAGAAGCCCGAGCGGCGGCGTGTCGATCAGGCGCAGCGCGGACCCTATGGACCCGCGCCCCTTCAGCTGCACGTCCGCCTCCGTCGGCTGGGCAAACAGGGCGGGGATCCGAAAGACGGATCCCGTCATGTCGATCGGCCCGCCGCCCGGGGGCGTCGTCACGCCGGACTGGAGCGTCAGGCTCAGGCTCGCCATGTCGAGCGTGCCGACCCCTGCTGCCCCGGTGATCGGCGGCAGGGTCGGCAGCGGATAGGCCACCGCATCGCGGAACGAGAAGGTGAGCGCGGCCTGCGGCGCATCGTCCCGCAGGCGAAACCCGGCGTGCAGCCGGTCGATGACGCCCGCCGGCATGCCCGTGGCGACCCAGTCGCGCGCACCTGGTGCCGCCGTCAGGGGCCAGAGCGCCACGAGCCGCGTGCTGGTCACCCCGACCGCGTTCGCGTCGAGCGCGATGTCCCACACCCCCTCGGGCATTCGCCGCACGGTGCCCCGTGCCGAGATCCGCTCGGACCCGTGCAGCAGGGTTGCCTCGCCGATCTCGATGGTCGCGGGATCGAAGCGCACCCTGAGGCCGATCCGCCCGCGGTCGAACGGTACGGGCGCCGCGAGCAGACCGGGGGCTGCCACCTCGGGGGCCGTCAGGATCAGGTCGGCGACGATCCCCCGCGGCACGCCTGCATCGTCGCGCACAAGCGTCCCCTCGCCTTGGGCCGAGACGCGGCCGAACCCCGTCTCGGCCGACAGGGCAGCGAGCGTCAGCCGTCCGTCGGCCGCGGCATAGTCGAGCGCGAGGCGGGCATGGTCGAGCGACACCCGCTCGGCTCCGGCCCGGATGGTGCCCCGGCCGATATCGAGCGTGGCCGACAGCCGGTTCAGGTCCCCCGACAGCGCGACCTGGCCCGCAAGGCGTCCGGCGACCGGGGCGTCCAGGGGCGCGATCCAGGCGAGCACCGGGAACTGCGCCGCAATGTCGGCGGGCTGGGCATCCGCGACGGCCGCGTCGAGGTCCATCACACCGCTCCCGATCCGGTGCGTCGCGGTCAGGGTCAGGGCGGTCGGCGGGGCAGGCCCGTTGTCCAGCCGCAGGGTCAGTTGCCCGTCCACCCCGCGCGCCGTCCGCAGGAGACGCAGCGCCCCGTCCTGGCCGACCCAGCGGCGTCCGGAGATCGCATCGTCATAGACGAGCGTCATGTCGGTGAAGCGCACGACATCGAGCGCGCGCAGGGCCGGGATTTCGCCCCGGATCACCTGTCCGACAAACATGCCGAAGGGATCCGTCCCGGTCGTGTCCGGGGCGGGCGCGTCGCCTTCGGGCTCGGCGAGTTCAGCGGCAAACCGGCCCTCCGCGTCGCGGCGCACGATCCCGCGTGCCCCGCGCACGAAGATCGCCGAGGGCGCGAAGTCGCCGCGCACGAGATCGCCCAACGCCACCCGCGCCCCGAGCCCGCGGGCGCTGAAGAGCAGCGCCCCGCGCGCGTCGGTCAGGCGGACATCGCGCAGCCGCAGGCCCGTCGGCTCCTCGCCCGCGCCGAGCGCGATCACCACATGACCCACCCGCAGGTCGGACCCGGGCAGAACGCCCGCGATCCGCGCCTCGAGAATGCGCTCGGCGATGGGCGCGAGGAGCGGGACCGCCAGCGGACCCTCGCGCAGGCGTACCACGAGCAGCCCCGCGGCGAGCACGACCATGACCGCAAGCCCCGCGCCGACCGTCACGCAGACGCGCCAGGTCCCGCGCAGCGCCCGGCCGGTTCGCCCAGCGGCGCCACCCGCGCGTGCACCGGTCTGCGCACCCGGCCCGCTCCCCGTCGGTCTGTCCGCCGCCGCCATGCCTACCCTGCGTCTCCCGCCACGCGGCTTGCCTTCGCCGCAGATACCGTTAACAGCGATCCGGGACACGTGCCGCGGTCCAGGTCCCCTGGATGGCGCCCCGTTCCCCGCCGATAGCCCCACCGCCACCCCTTACAGGAATGCCGCCCATGTCCCAGACCATCGAAGCGGGCCAGGTCGCCCCGGATTTCACGCTGCCCCGCGACGGCACCTCAGACATCACGCTTTCCGCCCTTCGCGGCAAGGCGGTCGTCCTATACTTCTACCCCAAGGACGACACGTCCGGTTGCACCAAACAGGCCCAGGGGTTCACCGAGGCCGCCGATGCCTTCGCCGCGGCGGGCGCCGTCGTTGTCGGCCTGTCCAAGGACAGCGTCGCGTCCCATGACAAGTTCAAGGCGAAGTACGGGCTGAACCTCATCCTCGCGTCGGACGAGACCGGTGCCACCTGCGAGGCCTACGGGGTTTGGGTGGAGAAGTCGATGTATGGGAAAACCTACATGGGCATCGATCGTTCCACGTTCCTGATCGACCCGGCGGGCACGATCGTCCGGGCGTGGCGCAAGGTGAAGGTCCCGGGCCATGTCGAGGAGGTCCTGGCGGCGGTCAAGGCATTGTGAGCGACCCGCGCAACCGGGGCGACGGGTCGGGACCGTTGGTGCCAGACGCGGTGGCGGGCGCGGTGCCCGACACCTTGCCCGACACCGTGCCCGACACCGTGCCCGACACCGTGCCCGACACCGTGCACGACACCTTGCCCGATACGCTGGCCGAGGCTGCCGCCTCGGTCCTGATGCTCGCCGATCCCGCGGCGAAGGCGCGGCGCAGTGCCGCCATCGCGGCGCGCTACGCGGCCGATCCGGGCTGGCCGCGGGGCTGCGCCGATCCGCCCACGGTCCCGGCCCGGCCCCGGGTGCCCGAACTGCGCCCCCCCACGGCCATGCCGCGCCGGCGCACCGGATCGCCCGCGGGGCGCATCGCCCTGCTCCACGCCGTCGCGCACATCGAACTGAACGCGATCGACCTGCACTGGGACATCCTTGCGCGCTTCGGCCATGTGCCGATGCCCGCGGGCTTTGCCGAGGACTGGGTCCGTGCAGCCTCGGACGAGGCGCGCCACTTCACGCTTCTGTCCGACCGGCTCCGGGCGCTCGGCAGCGGGTATGGCGCGCTGCCTGCCCATGCTGGGCTCTGGCAGGCGGCGGAGGAGACGGCGGGCGATCTGATGGCGCGCCTTGCGATCGTGCCCATGGTGCTGGAGGCGCGCGGGCTCGACGTGACGCCCGCCATGATCAGCGCGTTCGAGGCGGCCGGCGACGAGGACAGCGTCGCGGCGCTGCGGATCATCCAGGCCGATGAGGTCGCCCATGTCGCCTACGGCTCGAAATGGTTCCATTTCCTCTGCGGCCGGGCTGATCGCGATCCCAAGACGACATTCCACGCCCTGGTGCGCACGCATTTCCGCGGCGGGCTGAGGCCGCCCTTCAACGAACCCGCGCGGGCAGAGGCGGGTTTGCCGCCCGATTTCTACTGGCCGCTCGTGACGGACGCGTAGGATGCAGGTCCCACACGGGGCGCGGGAATCGGGTTGTCAGGGGAATTCTTTTTCCCTATCGGTGCATTTCAGCAACATGCGAGGGGCTAGAATGGCGCGCGACGCGGAGCAATGCGGCGGATGACGGGTGGCGTTCTGCCGCGGCTCATGCCCGAGCGCGTTCTCTTGACCGAAGGTCGGCATCCGCTGCGCCTCGCGCCCTCGACCCAGGCCCTGGCGCTGGCGCTGATGCTGGGGCTGGCCCTCTGGGCTGCGATGTCGCTAGGCAATGCCACCCTGCGCGCCGTCGGCCTGGGCGGAGAAAGCGTGGAGACGGCACTGCTGCGCGAGGCCTACGAGGCACGCATCCTGCGCCTGGCCGAAGAACGCGACGCCGCCGCCGCCGCCGCCCGCGCCGAGCGGGTGCGGGCCGAGGCGGTGCTCGCCCAGGTGTCGGCCCACCAGAGCGCGCTGCTTGAGACCGCACGCCAGACCCGCGATCTGGGCGCCACGCTGGTGGCGGTGCGCGGCCAGCTTGCCGCTGCGGCCGAGGCGCGGGGCGCGGCTGAGCGCGAGGCCGCACGCCTGCGCGCCGAGATCGCCGGGCTCAGCGGCGATCTCGACCGCTCGCAGGGGAGCGCGAGCGATCTGGGCGGGACGGTCGAGCCCCTGACCCGCGCCCTGTCCGAGCAGGTCCGGCGCAGTGCGGCGGCCGAGGCCGAGGCCGGGGCGCTGGCCGACCGGGTCGCGGAGATGGAACTGGCCCAGGCCCGGACCGCCGACCGCCAGACCCGCCTGATGGCCCGGCTGGAGGAGGCGGTCGGCGTGGGCCTCGGCGGGGTCGAGGGCATGCTGCGGCGCACCGGCCTCGACCTTGACCGGCTGCTCGACGAAGTGCGTCGGACCTATGATGGCGCGGGCGGCCCGTTCCTATCCGCGCGCGCGCTGCCCCAGGACGCGGGCGACGCGCAGATGGAAGCGCTGATGGGCGATCTGGAACGGCTGCATCTGTTGCGTCTGGCCACCGCGAAGCTTCCGCTCGCCCAGCCGGTCCGCAGCGGCTACCGGTTCACCAGCGGCTTTGGCACGCGCCAGGACCCGCGCAACCGCCGGATGCGGCTGCACGAGGGGATCGACCTCGCGGGCGATCGCGGCACGCCCATCCTCGCGGCGGGCGATGGCGAGGTGGTGTTCGCCGGGCGCGATGGCGGCTACGGCCTGATGGTCAAGATCCGCCACGCGTTCGGAATCGAAACCGGCTATGCTCATCTGAGTGCGATTCGGGTGAAACTGGGGTCCCGCGTGGCCCAGGGCGACAGGATCGGCGACATGGGCAATACCGGGCGCAGCACCGGTACCCACCTTCACTACGAGGTCCGGATCAACGGCAATCCTGTCAACCCCATGACATATCTCAAGGCAGCGAGCGATGTTTTCTAAAAGCAAGATCACCGACCCGATCGACCCGAAGGACGACCCGCTGAAGGTGCCCTATGTGCCGCCGATGACGACCGCACCGGCACCGGCGGGCGGCGCCCCCGCGCCCAAGCCCAAGGCGGCGCCCTCGGTCCTGTCGGCTGATCTGACGGTGAAGGGCAACCTGACCACCGCGGGCGACATCCAGGTCGAGGGCACGATCGAGGGCGACATCCGCGCCCATCTCTTGACCGTGGGCGAGACCGCGACGATCAAGGGCGAGGTCGTGGCCGACGACGTGGTGGTCAACGGCCGCGTCGTGGGCCGCCTGCGCGGGCTGAAGGTGCGCCTCACCTCCTCGGCCCGGGTCGAGGGCGACATCATCCACAAGACCATCGCGATCGAGAGCGGCGCACATTTCGAAGGGTCGGTGTCCCGCTCGGACGATCCGCTGAACAATGCAGGGTCAAAACCGCCCCGGATCACCGGCGGCGAGGCGGCGTGATCGCACGCCCCGTCGGCTGATCGGCGCCTGCGCCGCGAAAACAAAAACCCCCAAGGGCCTGGCCCTCGGGGGTTTTTTGTTTTGGTGCGGTCGAGAAGACTCGAACTTCCACGGGTTGCCCCACAGCGACCTCAACGCTGCGCGTCTACCAATTCCGCCACGACCGCACGCGACAGCGCGGCTATAGCAGGGCGGTTTGGGGTTGTGAAGCCCAAAGCGCCCGCCTAACTGGCGGGAAAACGAAGGGCGCCGCGCATGGTGGACTGGCTGGTTTCGGACCGTCCCACACCCTATCCCGACGCCGTCGCGGCGATGGAGGCGCATGTGGCGGAGATGCTTGCGGGGGCCGCGGACGAACGGATCTGGCTGCTGGAGCACCCAGCCTGCTACACGGCGGGCACCTCGGCGCGGGCGGCCGATCTTCTCGCGCCCGACCGCCTGCCGGTCTACCCGACCCGGCGGGGC
>JANNOT010000054.1:0-3268 GCA_031399375.1 Paraoceanicella sp. | reverse complement strand
CCCCCGCCGGTCGCTCGGCCTCGATCGGCGTTCACGAAAGTCAGAGCCGCCTGGTTGAGAACCAGATCGGCCGCAGCCGCGACTTCTGCAGCTGGTTCTACCCGGCGCTGGTGGAGACGTTCGGCGATCTCGGCATTGATGGCCCCGATGCGCTTTATGCCGCGATCAACACCGTCACCCCCGGCCATATCCGCACCGAGGCGGACGAGGTGCACTACAACCTGCACATCATGATGCGCTTCGACCTCGAGCGCGCAATGATTGCCGGGGACATGACGGTGGGCGAGCTGGAGGGGGCATGGAACGACCGCTTCGCTGCCGATTTCGGCGTCGCCGTCGACCGGCCAGCCAACGGCGTGCTGCAGGACGTGCACTGGTCGCTCGGCGCCTTTGGCATGTTCCACACCTACACGCTCGGCAACATCTTTGCCGCCGAGCTTTTCGCCGCCATGCGCCGCAACCTGCCGGGGCTCGAGGACGAGATCGCCCGGGGCGACCTGCGCGCAGCGGTTGCGTGGCTACGCGACCGCATCCACCGCCACGGCCACCTGAAGGAGCCCGTGGCGCTAATCGGCGATGCGGTCGGCCACCCCCCGACCGAGGTCGCGCTGCTCGATTACCTCAACCACAAATACGGTGCACTTTACGGGGTCTGAGGATCGCGGGGGTGTCGTGGCCCCGCGACACCCGTCAGCCTACCGACGGGATCATCCCCTTTTCCGCCGCGAGCTCGCGCATGCGCTTCTGAAGCTTTTCGAACGCCCGCACCTCGATCTGGCGGATCCGCTCGCGGCTGACGTCATAGACCTCGGAGAGCTGTTCGAGCGTCACGGGTTCGTCCTTCAGCTTGCGCTCGGTCAGGATGTGGCGTTCGCGCTCGTTCAAGCTTTCCATGGCGTCCATCAGGAGCGACCGGCGGCTGTCGAGCTCGTCGCGCTCGGCATAGGCTTCGGCCTGGTCCGCATCGTCATCGGCCAGCCAGTCCTGCCATTCGGCCGAGCCGTCCCCGTCGGTCTTCAGCGGCGCGTTCAGCGACGCATCCCCGCCCGACAGGCGGCGGTTCATCGAGATCACCTCGTCCTCGGTCACGCCGAGGTCATGGGCGATCTTCTGGACGTGCTCGGGGCGCAGGTCCCCTTCCTCGAGCGCGCCGATCTTGGTCTTGGCCTTGCGCAGGTTGAAGAAGAGCTTCTTCTGCGCCGCGGTGGTCCCCATCTTCACGAGGCTCCAGGACCGCAGGATGTATTCCTGGATCGAGGCGCGGATCCACCACATCGCATAGGTCGCGAGCCGAAACCCCTTCTCGGGGTCGAAGCGCTTGACCGCCTGCATCAGGCCCACATTCGCCTCGGACACCACCTCGGCCGTCGGCAATCCGTACCCGCGATATCCCATGGCGATCTTGGCGGCGAGGCGCAGGTGCGAGGTCACGAGCCGATGCGCCGCCTCCTTGTCCTGATGGTCCGCCCAAGCCTTCGCCAGCATGTATTCTTCGGACGGCTCCAGCATCGGAAACTTGCGGATTTCCGACAAATAGCGGCTGAGCCCCTGTTCGGGCGACGGTGCGGGAAGCGAAGTATAGGTCGACATGACAAACCTCCGTCCGCGGTCAGGTTCGGACAGTGAACCACCTAGTCCGTTGCCAAATCATGAACAAGGTGCCCGACCGCTTCACTTAGGTATACGCGTGATCCCGCGCACACCGACGCAGTGTCACGACAAGGTGATCCATGTCCGGCGGCAGCGGGGCCACGAAATCGAGTGTCACCCCGCGCACGGGATGCACGAATCCGAGCCGCGCGGCATGCAGCGCCTGGCGCGGAAACCCGCGCAGCGCCTCGGCCATCGGACCGGGCGGCAGGGTGCGGGGCCGCCCATAGACGGCATCGCCCACCAGCGGGTGGCCCGCATGGGTCAGGTGCACCCGGATCTGGTGGGTGCGCCCGGTCTCCAGCCGACATTCCAGCAGCGCGGCCCGCCCGAACGCCTCGGCCAGCCGGAACCGCGTCACCGCACCCCGCCCCCCGGCTGCGACCGCCATGCGGGTGCGGTCGGTCCGGTGCCGGTCGATCCCGGTGGCGATCCGCGTCCAGCCGGGCTCATGCACCAGCCCCGGCACGCCGGACAGCCGCGGGTCTGCCCGGCTCGGCTCGCCCCAGACCACGGCTAGATACGCCCGCGTGATGTCATGGGCGGCAAAGAGCGCGGACAGGCCGCGATGCGCCGCCTCGGTCTTGGCCACGACGATGAGCCCGGACGTGTCCTTGTCGATCCGGTGCACGATCCCGGGTCGCTCCACGCCGCCGATCCCGGTCAGCCCCGCGCCGCAATGGTACAGCAGCGCATTGACCAGTGTGCCCGATGCGGCCCCCGGGGCGGGGTGCACCACCATCCCCGCGGGCTTGTCGATCACGATCAGGTCGGCATCCTCGTGCACGATCGACAGCGCGATCGCCTCGGGCTGGGGTGCCGCGGGCCGCGGCTGGGGCAGGTCGAGGACGAACGCCTCCCCGGGCTTGACTTTGCGCGCAGGGTCCCGGACCGTCACCCCGTCCAGCCCCGACAGCGCCCCCGCCTCGATCAGCGCCCGCAGGCGCGAGCGCGACAGCCCCGCGTCCTCGAGCACCAGCGCCAGAGCACGGTCGAGCCGGGCCGCGCCAGCCGGCAGCGGGTCGGGCAGGACAACGCGACGGGGCTCGGGAAGGGGGTCGGACATGGAACGATCCCGGATCGAGGCGGCGGAGGATCTGCCCGAGGACCCGCGGCTGCGCCCCTTGCGCTGGATCGTCACGGGCCTGACAGGCGTGATGCTGGTGGGGGTCCTAGCAATCCTTGGCATCCTTGTCACGCTTGTGTTGCGCCCGGCCGGGTCCGCCCCCCCCGTGCTACCCGCCGCCCTCACACTGCCCCCGGGCGAGCGGGCCGAGGCCGCGACGCTCGGCCGGGGCTGGGTGCTGGTCGTCACGCGCGACGCGGCGGGGCGGGAACGCCTCCGCCTCTTCGATGCGCAGAGCGGGCGGGCACGGCAGGTCGTCGAGGTGGCGCCCGGGCCTTGAGTCCCAGGGGAGCGACGGATATGTTTGCCGGACAGGGCCTCACCACCGGAGCACCCATGTTGGAGATTGCTGGACATCGCTGACGTCTCCTGAGCGGAGACTGTCGGACGGCTGACCGGGTCGTGTCCATGGACGCGGCCAGCGTCGGCTTGGCCAATTCCCTCCTCCGAAAGCAGACCCGTGAACATCTCACGATCCGAACAGCGCGTGCT
>JANNOT010000029.1:0-3230 GCA_031399375.1 Paraoceanicella sp. | reverse complement strand
TGGCACGAGCCGGTGCAGAACGGCGTCGTCCGCAGGCTCGCCAGCCGGGACGGCTGGGCGGCCCGGTTCGACCGGCTGATGGCCGCGCCCGAACTTGCGGCCCCCCGCCTGTCGCCGCTGGGGATCGAACCGGGGGCGATCGGGGCGCCACCGGGGCTGGCGGTGGATCCCTGCGCGGGGCGCCAACGGGGCGGGCGGGCGGCGGGCGAGCGGCTGCTCGAGAGTTTCCTGTCGGGGCGGGCGCAGCCCTACCGGCGGGCGATGTCGGCACCGGGGCTGGGGGCGGTGCATTGTTCGCGCCTGTCGCCGCACCTGGCCCATGGCACGCTCAGCCTGCGCGAGGTCATCCGGGCGGTGCCACAGCACCACCCGGACCGGGGCATGGCGGAAAGCCTGGCGTCGTTCCGCTCGCGCCTGCACTGGCGCGATCATTTCACCCAGAAGCTCGAGGATGCCCCCGCGCTGGAGCATCGCAACCTGCATCCCGCCCATGACGGCCTGCGGCCGGAGGTGGCGGATGCGGCGCGGCTTGCAGCCTTTGCGGCGGGCGAAACCGGGATCCCGTTCGTCGATGCGTGCCTGCGCTGCCTGCATGCCACGGGCTGGATGAATTTCCGGATGCGCGCGATGCTCCAGGCGGTGGCGAGCTATCATCTCTGGCTGCCCTGGCGCGACAGCGGAATGGTGCTCGCGCGGCTTTTCACCGATTACGAGCCGGGGATCCACTGGCCGCAGGTGCAGATGCAATCGGGGACCACCGGGATCAACACCGTGCGCATCTATAATCCCGTCAAGCAGGGGCTGGATCAGGACCGCTCCGGCGCCTTTACCCGGACCTGGCTGCCCGAGCTGGCCGCGGTGCCCGACACCCTCCTCCAGACCCCCTGGGCGTGGGAGGGGGCCGGGCGGCTGGCCTATCCGGCGCCGATCGTCGATCACGCGGCCGCGGCACGCGAGGCCAAGGCGCGGGTCCATGCCGTGCGACGGGGCGATGCCTATTTCGAGACGGCGCGCGGGCTCGTGACCAAGCATGGCTCGCGCAAGCGGCCCGACGCGCGTCCCGCACCGCCGCGCCAGCTCGCGCTAGACCTGGGCGAATGACATGGCCCGGATGGTGCGCAAGGGGGACCTGCCGACCAAGGTCTGCGCGACCTGCGGGCGCCCGTTCACCTGGCGCAAGAAATGGGAGCGGGTCTGGGACGAGGTCCGCTTCTGCTCGGACCGCTGCCGGGGCGAGCGCCCGCGGGTTGCCAAGGGCAGCCGGGGCAAGTAGCTCTCGGACCGTCCCTGAGGAGCCGCCGTATGACCGACCAGATCGCCCCGCCCGCCGACCTTCCGCCCTGGGCGCGGGGGCGCATCAACCTCGCCTCGGCCCGGCTGGGGGCGACGGCGACCGCGTGTTCCGATGATTTCTTCGCCCCCATGGCGCGGATGCTTCAGGATCAGGCCGCCGTGTTCAAGCCCGATGTCTACGATGCCAATGGCAAGTGGATGGACGGGTGGGAAAGCCGCAGGCGGCGGGATTCGGGCCATGACTGGTGCGTGGTCCGCCTCGGCGTCCGCGGGCGGCTGGCGGGGGTGGACATCGACACCAGCCATTTCACCGGCAATTACCCCAAGGCGGCCGCGCTCTGGGCCTCGGACGCGGTCGCCCCGGGGCCGGGCGACTGGACCGAGATCGTGCCTGCGACCGCACTCGGCCCGTCGGCGCATCACCTGATCCCGGTGGCGGGCACGTGGCGGTGGCTTCGGCTCGACATCCACCCCGATGGCGGCATCGCGCGCCTCAGGGCCTATGGCGACCCCTTGCCCGAATGGGACGACGCGGCGGGCGAGATCGAGCTGTCGGCCCTGAAAAACGGCGGGCGGATCGTCGCCTACAACGACGCGCATTACGGCAATGTCGCGATGCTCCTGTCCGAGGGCCGCGGGCTGACCATGGGCGACGGGTGGGAGACGCGGCGCCGCCGCGAGCCCGGGCATGACTGGCTGATCGCAGCACTGGGCGCGCCCGGCGTGATCGCGCGGGTCGAGATCGACACCGCCCATTACAGGGGGAATTTCCCCCATGCAGCCTCGCTTCAGGCCGCGATGGTGACGGTCGGCACCGATGAAAGCGTGGTGACCCAGGCGATGTTCTGGCCCGTGATCCTCCCCGAACAGCCGATGCGGGCCGATCACATCCACGTCTTCGACATGCCCCCGGGCCCGGCGGTCAGTCATGTGAAGCTCAACATCCACCCGGATGGGGGGGTGAGCCGCCTGCGGATCTTCGGGCGGCGGGGGTGATCCGGGCCGTCCCGCTGACCGCATCGGCCTTCGCGCCCTGGGGCGAGGTGCTGGCTGCCGATCGCGCGACCGCATGCGAGATCAACGGGGGGTTCACGACGCGGTTTCACGCGCTGTCCCAGGTCACCTCGGATGCCGGCGTGATCCTGTCGCTCTTTCGCGGGCGGCCCCGCCCATTGATGATCGCGATGCTCGAGCGCCACCCGAAGGGCAGCCAAGCGTTCATGCCGCTCGGCGGGGCAGACTGGCTGGTCGTGGTGGGTGCGCCCGGTGCGCCCGTCGCATTCCGTGCGCGGGGCGACCAGGGGGTGAACTACCGCGCCGGGGCCTGGCACCACCCGCTGCTGGTGCTTACGGCGCCGCAGGACTTTCTCGTCGTGGACCGGGCGGGACCGGGAGAGAACCTCGAGGAGGCGGCGTTCGACCCGGTCGCGGTCGATCCCGGCCCTTGACCTTCCCCGGTGGCGGGGTCGCACAGTTGGCGCATCACCGGAGGGTGTCCCACACGCCTGACCCTTATCGCGGTACCGCTCGCGGCCTTTGCGACCAATCACGAACTCGGGGCCCATCATCGCGCACCCGGCGGTGCCGCGACGGATGCCTATCGCGCCGCCAATGCCCGGATGCATGCCGGAATGGATGTCGCCTTACGCCGGCAACGCGGACGTGGATTTCGCCCGCGGAATGATCGCGCCCCAGCGCTGCGCGATCGAGATGGCCCGGATCGTGCTGACCCATGGCACCGATCCCGAGATCCGCGCGCAGAGGAGATCGTCGCAGCGCAGGAGGCGGAGATTGCCGTGCTCGAGGGCTGGCTCGCCCGTCAGTCGCAGTAGGCGAGGGGATCGGGTACGGGGACAGGCGCCGGGTCGTTGCGGCCGCGGGCGTAGATGACCCCGGGGCCCAGGGCGAAGGTCGCGTCGCCCACATGCGACATACCG
>JANNOT010000018.1:0-13532 GCA_031399375.1 Paraoceanicella sp. | reverse complement strand
GCGATGATCCGCATCGATTCGAACCAGGCGTTCAGCCTCCCCTCGGCCCTGGCGCTCGCCCCGGCCTTCCAGGCCACGGGGATCCGCAACTGGGAGGACCCGGTGGCGGATATGGAGGGGATGGCCCGCCTGCGCAGTCGTATCGCCATCCCGATCTCGACCCACAACACCGACCTGCCCAAGATCGCGCGGACCGGCGCGGCCGATGCCATCGTCTCGAACGTGGCAAGCTTCGGCGGCTTCACGCGGATGATGCGCTTCGTGTCGGCATGCGAGGCCGCGGGGGTCGATTTCTGGTGCTACTCGGGCGACAGCGGCATCGGCACCGCGGCCTATCTGCACGCCTGCGCCCACCACCCCCATATCCGCGAGCCCAACCAGTCACTGTTGCGCCAACAGCCCTTCGACGTGATCGCCGAGGGGCCGTTGAGCCCCCGGGGCAACGTGATCGCCCTGCCCGAGGGGCCGGGGCTGGGCGTGACGCTTGACCCTGACCGGCTGGCCTGGTGCGCACGGCTGCTCGTCGAGCGCGGTCCACCCAACAAGTATCACGACCCGGCCCGACCCGGCGTGATGCGGCACATGCCGCTGGTCTGAGCAGGATTGCCCCTGCAGACCGAGAGGCGTGGGGATGAACGGCATTGGTTAGGGTCCCCGGTCTTGGCGACTCGCGTCCCGGGCACCGGCAGCGCTGCTGGGCGCCGGGCCGCCCCCGGGGGGGAATTCGCGTGCGCGTGTGATCTGGCGCGCATCCGCGGGGCGAAGGTGATCGATTATGGTGGCGCGGAGGGTATCAGCGGGGCGCGCGGCCACGGCCCCTGCCCCGATGGCAGGCGGTGTCTCGCGCGCCTGCGGACAGCGGCGCGCCTTGCCGCGTGACGGAGGATGGAATGGCCGACCGGAAGATGCATCTGGGCGCGTTCATGCGCCCCACGACGATCCACACCGGCGCGTGGCGCTACCCCGGTGCGCAAGTGGACGCGAACTTCAACCTTTCGCACCTCGTCCGGTCGATCCGGCGGCTGGAGGCGGCGAAATTCGACGCGTTCTTCATGGCCGACCACCTCGCGGTCCTGAACATGCCGATCGAGGCGCTGCGGCGCAGCCATACCGTCACGTCCTTCGATCCGCTGACGCTCCTGCCTGCGCTTGCGATGCAGACCGAGCGCATCGGGCTGATCGCCACGGCCTCGACGACGTTCGAGGCGCCCTACACCCTCGCGCGCCGCTTCGCCTCGCTCGACCACATCTCGGGCGGGCGGGCGGGCTGGAACATGGTGACGACGGCAAACCCGGACGCCGCGCTCAATTTCGGGCAGGACGACCAGATGGATCATGCCGAGCGATATGCGCGCGGGCGCGAATTCATCGATGTCGTGCGCGGTCTCTGGGACAGCTTTGCCGATGATGCGTTCCTGCGCGACGCGGATAGCGGCATCTTTTTCGACCCCGACCGGATGCACACGCTCGACCATGGCGGGCGCTTCTTCAAGGTCAGGGGGCCGCTGAACATCGCCCGGTCGCCCCAGGGCTGGCCGGTGCTAGTGCAGGCCGGTGCGTCCGATGACGGGCGCCAGATCGCGGCCGAGACGGCAGAGATGATCTTCGCCGCCGGCGGCTCGATCGTGGGCGCGCGCGCCTACTATGCGGATGTGAAGGCGCGGGCGGCGGCGGCCGGGCGGGACCCCGATCTGGTGAAGATCCTGCCCGCCGCCTTCATCGTGCTCGGCGACACGGTCGAGGAGGCGCGGGCGCGGCGGGCCCGGCTCGACAGTCTGGTGCATTACGAAAGCAGCATCGCCGCCCTCTCGGTCGCCATCGGCAGCGATGCGTCCCGGCTCGATCCCGACGCGCCGCTACCCGAGATCCCCGAGACGAACCAGAGCAAGTCGAGCCGCGAGCGCGTGATAGCCCTGGCGCGCGAGGAGGGGCTGACGGTACGCCAGCTTGCCCAGCGGCTCGGCGGGTTCGGCGGCACCGCGTTCGTCGGCACGCCGCGCATGGTCGCCGACGAGATGGAGGCCTGGTTCGAAACGCGCGCCTGCGACGGGTTCAACGTGATGTTCTCGGACCTGCCCGCGGGCCTCGACGCGGTGGTCGACGGGCTGGTGCCGGAACTTCAGCGCCGCGGGCTCTTCCGCACCGAATATACCGGGCGGACCCTGCGCGACCATCTCGGCCTGCCCCGCCCCGCCAACCGCTTCTTCGCCCCTGCGGGCTTGCCAGCGATGGCGTAAGCCACATTTACGCAGAGCGCGCGAGGGGCGCGGAGCGAGGCCGCAGGATGACCGACCCGATTTCCCGCTGGGACGACCGGCCACGACGCCGTGGTCGCCCCTGGGCGGAGTGCGCCCCATGAGCACGGCCCTGCCCCTGCCCACCGATCCCGGCACCGATGCCGACAGCTTTCGCCGCGCGCTGCGCCGTCATGCGGCGGGGGTGGTCCTTGTGACGACGCGCGACGCGGCGGGCGTGCCGCGGGGGATCGTCGCGACCGCATTCTCGTCGGTCACAGCCGATCCGCCGACGGTGCTGGTGTGCATCAACCGCGCATCCTCGATCCACGATCCCCTGGCCCAGAGCGGGGTGTTCTGCGTCAACCTGCTTGACCGCGACGGGGCGGCGACGGCGGCCGCATTCTCGGACAGCGACGCGCGCGCGGCCGATCTCGCCCGGGCGGCCTGGGCACCGCTCAGCACGGGGGCACCGGCGCTGTCGGGTGCGGCGGCGGCACTCGACTGCCGTGTGGTGCACCTGATCGAGGAGGGGACGCACAGCATCGTCATCGGCCGGGTGGCGGCGCTGCGCCTCGCCGATACCCCGGCCGATCCGCTGCTCTACTGGGATGGCGACTACGGGCAGGCCGTCCGGCTGCCGCCCGTGTGAGCCACTTCCGCTCCCCCCGCTCTCGGTCTATACATTTGATCGAGTATATGGCGGACGGGGGATCGCACGCGGATGTCCATGCTGACGATGAAGGGCAAGTACGGGCTGAAGGCGCTTCTCCACCTCGCCGCCCTTCCCGAGGGTGAGCTCGCCCTCTCCGCCGAGATCGCCGAAAAGAACCAGATTTCCAAAAAGTTCCTCGACGCCATCCTGGGCGATCTGCGCCATGCGGGTTTCGTTCAGTCCCGAAAGGGTCGCGGCGGCGGCTACCGGCTCAGCCGGGCGCCCGAGGACATCGCCGTCGGCCCGGTCCTGCGCGCGCTCGACGGCCCGCTCGCCCCGATCCAGTGCGCGAGCCGCACCGCCTATGCCCGCTGCGAGGATTGCCGGGACGAGGAGACCTGCGCCGTGCGCCTGATCATGCTCGAGGTGCGCAATGCCATCACCTCGGTGCTCGACCGCACCAACCTCACGGACATGAAGGACCTCGTGGCCGCGGCGGGCGAGGGTGCGGCGGACCAGTTGATGTACCATATCTGACGCGGTGCCGCGGACCCCGCCGGGCTGCACGGGATGCCGAGAGGCGCCTGGGCAGCCCGATGCGACGCAATGCGCCTGCCCGAGGGGCGCGCCGCGTCAAGGTTTAACCCCCGTTGCGGGGGGGCCTCTGCGGCCTTGACCCGGTCCGCCTCACCCCCCGCGAACCGGCGGGCGTCAGATCGTGAAGGCGTTGCGGGCGGCGGCAGCCTTCACGAAGGGCAGGCCCTTGGTGATCACGTCCTCCGGCACCTCTGCCACCGGGCGCCAGACGGCGAGGCCCCGGGCAAGGTCGGGGTCCATGCAGACGAAGCTCTCCACCACCACGTCGCCGTCGAACCCCAGCGCCTTCAGCCCGCCGAAGCAGTCGTCCCAGTCCACCGTACCCTGGCCCGGGACGCCGCGGTTGCTCTCGGACAGGTGGACATAGCCCAGGAACCGGCCGGCATCGGCAAAGCCGCGGGTCAGGCTCACCTCCTCGATGTTCATGTGGTAGGTGTCCATGTGGATCAGCACGTTGTCGGCCCCCGTGCGCAGGATCAGCGCCGCGGCCTGGGCGCCCGTGTTCAGGAGATGGGTTTCGTAGCGGTTGCAGGGCTCGATCAGCAGGGTGAGGCCGAGCCCCCTGGCCACCGCCGCCGCCCGCTCCACCAGCCGGGTGATCGCGTCGATCTCTGCCCCCGTCGGCGGATGGCCGCTGGTCCTGCCGATCGTGCCGTAGGTCACGCCCCCCAGCACGTCCGACCCCGCGTCCTTCGCGACCTGGAGCGCGCGGGTAAGGAAATCCAGCGCCTCGTCGGGCCGCGCGACGACGTCGAGCCGCGCCGGAAGGCCGAGCGAGCACGTGACGCGGAAGCCAAGCTTCTCGGTCAGCGCCCGGGTGCCCGCCGCATCGAAGCTGTCGGGGCGCAGGAGCGGCAGCTCCATCACCCCGATCCCCGCCTCGATCAGCCGCGGCATGTAGCCCGCCGCCTCCTCCGGTCGCCAGTCCGAGGCGATGGCGAGCGTGTGAAGCCCGAGTGTCGGCATGGTCCGTCCCCCTCTGGTAATGATCCGCGCCCGCGATGCGGGACGCGGGTTCCCATGCGCCCCCGTTCCGGGACACCGGTCAATGCGCGCCCACGATATGGGACACGACCGTGCTCATGTCGGTCTCGGCCGTCACAAGCTCGGCGATGATGGCGCCCTGGCGCAGGACGATGATGCGGTGGCTGACCTGGAACACGTCGTTCAGCCTGTGGCTGATCAGGATCACCGCGATCCCCTCGGCGCTCATCTGCCGGATCAGGGTCAGCACCCCCTCCACCTCCCGCACCGCGAGCGCCGCGGTGGGTTCGTCCATGATCACGAGCCGCGGGCGGAACGTCAGGGCCCGGGCGATGGCCACCGTCTGCTGCTGGCCGCCCGAAAGCGAACCCACAGGCACGTGGATCGAGGGGATCCGCGCCCCGAGCCGGTCGATCATTGCCTGGGCCTCGGCCTCGATCCGACCACGGTCGATGCTCCAGGGCAGGAGGCCGAGCGCGCGGCGTACGGGCTCGCGCCCCAGGAAGATGTTGGCCGCGACGTCCTGCTGCGGGGCGAGCGCGAGGTCCTGGTAGATCATCTCGATCCCCCGGGCGCGCCGGGCGCCGGGGGACAGCCGGGTCACGTCCTCGCCGCCGAAGGTGATGGTACCGGCATCGACCGGGTGGACCCCGGTGATCGATTTCATCAGCGTGGATTTGCCCGCGCCATTGTCGCCCACCAGGCCCATCACCTCGCCCGGTGCGACCGACAGCGTGACGCCGTCCAGCACCCGCACGGGGCCGAAGCTCTTTTCCACCCCCGCGAGCGTCAGGATCGCCATGCTCACCGCGGCCCCGGCGCGTTCAACCGGTCGAGCCAGACGGCGAGGATCAGGACGGCGCCGATCGCCATCTGCTGGTAATACGCCTGTACCGCGAGCAGGTTCAGCCCGTTCTGCAGCACCCCCATGATCAGTGCCCCGATCATGGTCCCGAGGATCGAGCCCCGCCCGCCGAAGAGATTCGTCCCCCCGATGATCGCCGCGGTGATCGCGGTCAGCTCGTAGTTCAGCCCCGCCGTGGGATCGCCCGCGTTCACCCGCGCCATGAAGATCAGGCCCGCGAGCCCCGCCATCAGGCCCGAGAGGGTATAGAGCAGCACCCGCTGGCGATCGACATCGATGCCGGTCGCCCGCGCCGCCCGCTCGTTGTCGCCGAGCGCCAGGGTATGGGCGCCGAAGGGGGTCCGGGCGAGGATGTAATGTGCGACCAGCGCCACGGCGCAGAGCACGATCACCGGCACCGGCACGCCCCAGGGCCGCCCCTGGCCGAGATAGACCAGCGGGTCGGGCAACCCGTAGATCGCCCGCCCCGAGGAGAGGATCAGCGCCAGCCCCCGCGCGATCCCGAGCATGCCGAGCGTGACGATGAAGGCGGGGATCCCCGCCCGGGTCACCAGCATCCCGTTCACCCAGCCCGCCGCCGCCCCCGCCCCCAGCGCCGCGGCCAAGGCAAGCGGCCAGGCAAGCTCGAGGTTCACGGCCGCAAATGCCCCCGCGACCGAGGCGAGGCCCAGGACCGAGCCGAGCGACAGGTCGATCCCGGCCGCCGAGATCACGAAGGTGGCGCCAATGGCGAGCACCCCGATCGTCGAGGTGGCGAGCAGGATGTTCAGGACGTTGCTGACGGACAGGAAATAGGGCGACAGCACCGACATCGCGACGCAGAGCGCGACGAGCACCGCGAGGGATTCGAGCCGCACATGCCCGAGGCGGCGCGGGCGCGCGCCGGTGAGCGCCGTCATGGGAAACCTCCGCCGCGGGGGTGGGGGGGCGCGGGGCCCCCCCGGATGGGGTCAGGCGCGGGTCACCACCCGGTCACTTCACGTATTCGAGCATGGGGTCCGACCCCGCGTCGAGGATGTCCTTGGTCAGCACCATGGTGGGCACGTAGATGAACGGCTCCACCGTCCCGCCCGCGATCAGCGCGGACACGTTCTCGACGGCCTGCTTGCCCACGAGGTAGGGCAGCTGCGCGACCGACGCGGTCAGCCGCCCCGCCTTGATCGACTTTACCGCGTCCGAATTGCCGTCCACGCCGACAATCACCACCTCGCCGCCCTTGCCCGCGGCAAAGACCGATTCGACCGCCCCGAGCGCCATGCCGTCATTGGCGGCAAAGATCGCCTTCAGCCCCGGATTGGCCGTAAGCACGTCGTTGGTGATGTTGGCGGCCTTGCCGCGGTCCCAGTCGCCGGGCAGCGAGGCGATGATGGTCAGGCCCGGGGCGATCTCGGCCAGCCGCGTCGCAAAGCCCTGCGCGCGCTTCTGCCCGGTGATGTTGCCCGAGAGACCCTCGATCACCAGCACCGGCCCGGATGCGTCCGCACCAAGCGCCGCGGCGACGAAATCGGCCCCCTGGGCGCCGGCGGCGGCGTTGTCCGAGCCGATGGAGAACGCGATCTTCACACCGGCATCGGCGGCGATCTCGTGATCGAGATTGCCGTCGAGGTCGACGACCGGGATCCCGAGTTCGTTGGCCTTCTTCAGGCAGGGGAGCAGGATGGTCGAGTTGATCGCCGCCGTGATCATGACGGCCGGCGTGCGTTCCAGCATCGTGTTGCAGACATTGAGCTGGGGCTCGGCCGCCTGGTCGCTCTCGACCGCCTGGAGGTAGTAGTCCACCCCCACGCTCGCCGCCCCCTCCTTCACGCCGAGCTCCATCGCGCCCCAGAACGGGTTCGCGAGGGTTTTCATCAGCACGCCGTAGGTCACCTGCTGCGCCGCCGCCCCACCCGCCGAAAGGGCGAGCGCCAGGGCCAGTCCATACCGCATCCGCATCGTCGATCCTCCCAGATCCATGGTCCTCGTCCCGGGGCACCGCCCCGGCCGCGCGCGGGACCTCCGTCGCGCGGACATTCTCCGGTGCCTGCCGGGGCGGCAACCCGCCCGGCGGTCATCCTGCCGTCACCGGCGGGGGCGCGTGCCCCCCCGCGATCATCGCGGCAGCCCTGAGCGCCTGCCCCAGGCGACGTGGCCATCCGCGCCCCCCGGGGGGATCATCGTCCCGCGCCGCTCGAACCGGCAGGGCAGGCGCGTGCGCGTCACCGGCGCGCGCTGCCCCTCGATCCGGGCCATCAGCAGGTCCCAAGCCGCGCGGGCCATCGCGGCCACCGGCTGGACCACCGCGGCGACGGGGGGGACCATCTCGCCCATCCACGCGCTGTCGTCGAAGCTGACCAGCGCCACCTCGTGCCCCGGGCGCAGGCCGACCCCGGTCAATGCGCCATAGGCGGCGAGGGCCGCGAGATTGTTGAGGCAGAACACCGCCGTCGGTGCCGGTGCCGCGGCCAGATGCGCGTCGAGCGCGGCACGCGATGTGGCAACGGTCGGGCCGCAGGTCACGAACACCGCCTCGGCCTGGGGCGAGGGTCCCAGCGCGGCGCGTACGCCCGCCTGGCGGTCATCCGCATTGTTCACGCCGTCGCCAAGATGGGCCACGAGGATGCGCCGGTGCCCGAGCGCAATCAGGGCCCGGGTGACCTCGGCCGCCGCGTCGGCATTGGCCACCCCGACGGAATCAAGACCGGTCGATCCGCCGACCCGGTCCAGCAGGACCGCGGGGACGCCGAGCCCGAGCAGCGCCGCCTCGCAAGCCGCATCCCCGCGCGCGGGCGCCAGGATCAGCCCCTGGGCGCGCCATCCGGCAAGCTCGCGCAGGTTGCGCCGTTCCAGCGGCTCGCGCCCGCGGCTCGACGCGGTGAACAGGCGCAGATGCGACGCCTCGGCGCAATCCTCGAGCGTGGCGACCAGTTCGGCAAAGAACGGGTTCTCGAAATCCGGAATCACCAGGCCGATGATCCCGCTCTGCCCCCGGCGCAGGTTGGCCGCGAAAGTGTCGGCGCGGTAGTCGAGCGCCGCCGCCGCCCGCAGCACCGCCTGCCCCAGCGCATCGTCCTGGCGCCTGCGGCCGTTGATCACGTTGGACACGCTGCCCGGCGACACGCCTGCCAGGCGCGCGACATCGAGGATCGAGCTGCGGACCCGCGCTCCGCTGCCCCCTGCGTCGATGCCCTGCGCCGGTTGTCCGGTGTCTGCCATGGGCGGCGATCCTCCCCTATGGGCTTAGGGTAGCAATCGCGGTAATCTTGGTAAATCGATTTTTTGGCGACGGGGCCTGGCGAGGACCCGGGACGGAAAGGGAGCAACCCCATGCGCATCCTGCTTGACCCCGAACCCCGGCTGGAGGGCGAGATCTTCTCGCCCGCCGCCGCCGCGCGGCTGGCCGCAGAGCACAGCGTGGTCCGGTTCGACGGCGGCGACCGTGCGGCGTTCTACGCCCGCGAGCTGCCCGGGGCAGAGGTCGTGATGGGCCAGCAACCCCTGACCGCGCAGGCCATCGCCCACGCCCCCCGCCTGCGCTGCATCGTCAATGTCGAGACGAACTTCCTGCCCAACATCGACTATGACGCCTGCTTTGCCCGGGGGATCCATGTCATCGCGCCCTCGGGCGTCTTCGCCCAGCCGGTGGCCGAGCTCGGCCTCGGCATGGCGCTGTCGCTCGCGCGCGACATCCACGGCGCGCACGCGGATTTCGTGGCGGGACGCGAGCGCTGGGGGCTGGACGGGACCGGGCGGGCCGAGCTTCTGGGCGGCGCGCCCATGGCCATCATCGGCTATGGCGATCTGGGGCGGGCGCTGCACCGGGTGCTCGCCGGGCTGCGCCCGCAGCTTTTCGTGCACGATCCGTGGCTGCCGCCGGAATTCCTGCGCCGCCAGGGGGTGGAGCCCGCTGGCCTGGTCGAGGCGCTGGGGCGCGCGCGGGTCGTGTTCGTCACGGCCTCGGTCACCACGGACAACCCGGGCTTTCTGAACGACGCCGCGCTGCACGCGATGCAGGACGGGGCGATGCTCCTCCTGCTCTCCCGCGCGGCGGTGGCGGATTTTTCCGCGCTTGCGGCCCATGCGCGCAGCGGGCGGCTGCGGATCGCGACGGATGTGTTCCCCGAGGAGCCGGTCGCCCCGGACGATCCGATCCGGGCCGTGCCGGGGATGCTCTTTTCCGCCCACCGGGCCGGGGCGCTCGCGGGGGCGCTGACCACCATCGGGGATTGGGTGCTCGAGGATCTGGCGCTGATCGCCCGCGATCTGCCGCCCGTGATGTGTCGCCGGGCAGAGCGGGAAACGGTGACGCGCCTGCGGTCCAAACCCATCAGCCGCAGCTGATGCTTGACTTGGCAAGGATTCGCGCAAACCGTAGGTAAACGCGTTTAGTAAATGCATTTACGGTACCGCTTGGGGGATGATCTGGCGAGACGATCCACCATTGCCGAGGTTGCGCGCCGCGCGGGCCTGTCGCCCGCCGCCGTGTCGCGCTGGCTCAACGGCGCGATCCACCTGCCGCCCCCCACGGCCGAGCGGATCCGCGATGCCGTGCGCCATCTCGACTACCGCCCCAACGCGCAGGCGCGCCGCCTGTCGCGTGGCCGGGCCGAGGCGATCGGGATCGTCGTCCCCGACATCGCCAATCCGTTTTTCGCCCTGATCGCGGCCGAGGCAGAGGGGGTGGCGGTCGCCGCGGGCTACGACCTCGTCATCTGGTCGTCGCGCAACCGGATCGAGCGGGAACTTGCCTGCTTCGAACGCCTCGGCAGCGGGCTGATCGACGGGTTGATCCTGATCACCAACCATGTGGATGACGGCCGCCTGCGCACCGCCATCGACGGGGCCCGCGGCCGGGTGGTGCTGGTGGACGAGGATGTGGCGGGGGCCGACGCGCCACGGTTCTTCGTGGACAACCACGCGGGCGGGCGCGCCGCGACCCAGGCGCTGATCGCCGGCGGCCACCGGAACATCGCCCATGTCGGCGGCCCCCCCGGGGTGATGAGCGCCGAGGAACGCGCGGCCGGCTGGCGCGCCGCACTGGCCGAGGCGGGGCTGCCTGCGGGACCCCATATCCACACCGAATACGAGGTCGGACCCGCGACGCGGGACGCGGCCCTTCTCTTCGCGCTCGACCCGCGGCCAGGCGCGGTCTTTGCCGGGTCCGACGCCATCGCCCTCGGCATCATGGCCCAGGCGCGGGTGCGGGGCGTGGCGATCCCGGCGGCGCTGTCGCTTGCGGGCTTCGACGGGCTGCCCATCGTGGACCTGCTCGGGCCGCCGCTCACCTCGGTCGCCCAGCCCATCGACGCCCTGGGGCGGATGGGCGCCGAGGCGCTGATCGCGATGATCGAGGGCGAACCGCGGGGCGGCACCCTGCGCCTGCCCGTGCACCTGGTTTCCCGCGCCTCGGTCGCCGCCCCGCAGACCGAGGCACCGAAATGACCCGCATTACCGGCCCGGGGGGATCGTCCCCGCGGGCCCAACCACAGGGAGCTACGATGATGACTGGCCGGACCCGCCGACACATTCTGACCACCGCCGCGGCACTGATTGCGCTGGCGCCCCTTGCGACGGCCGCCTTCGCCCAGGACAAGCCCACGGTGGCGATGATCCAGATCAACCAGCAGGCGCTCTTCTTCACCCAGATGAACGAGGGGGCGCAGAAAGCGGCGGATGCGGCGGGGGTCACCCTGGTGATCTTCAATTCCAACAACGATCCCGCCGCCCAGAATAGCGCCATCGAGACCTATATCGAGGAGAAGGTCGCGGGCCTCGTCGTCGTGGCCTATGACACCAACGGCATCATGCCGGCGGTGAACGCCGCCGCCGCCGCGGGCATCCCGGTCGCTGCCGTCGATGCCGTGCTGCCCGAGGGTCCCCAGATCGCCCAGGTCGGCGTGGACAACGCAGGGGCGGGCGCCGCCATGGGCGATTTCTTCCTGAAATACGTGGCGGACGAAATGGGCGGATCGGCGAAGCTCGGGATCGTCGGCGCGCTCAACTCCACCATCCAGAATGTTCGCCAGAAGGGGTTCGAGGACGTGGTGGCCGCCAATTCCGCGATCACCATGGCGGGCGTGGCCGACGGGCGGAACGTGCAGGACAGCGCGCTGGCCGCGGCCGAGAATCTGATCACGGCCAACCCCGACATGACGGCGATCTACGCGACGGGCGAGCCCGCGCTGCTCGGGGCCATCGCGGCCGTCGAAAGCCAGGGCCGCCAGGGCGACATCAAGGTGTTCGGCTGGGACCTGACCGCCCAGGCGATCGCGGGCATAGATGCGGGCTATGTCGTGGGCGTGGTCCAGCAGGACCCGGCCGGCATGGGTGCGGCCGCCGTGCAGGCGCTGGTGGCCAAGGCCAAGGGCGAGGACGTCCCGGCCCTGATCCCCGTGCCGATCGAGATCGTGACCAAGGCGAACGTGGACCCCTATCGCGCGGTCTTCAAGTGAAGCAGGCCGGGGCGGCCCAGGCCGCCCCCGCCATCCCCAGGGTCGAGATGCGCGGGATCATGAAGCGCTTCGGCAGCGTCGAGGCGCTGCGCGGCGTGGACCTGTCGCTTTACCCCGGCGAATGCGTCGGCCTGGTGGGCGACAATGCCGCCGGAAAATCGACGCTGACCAAGATCCTCGCCGGGGCCTATGCCTCGGACGGGGGAGAGATCCGGGTCGATGGCGCGCCGGTCGCCTTCCGCACCCCCTCGGACGCCCGGGCGCAGCGCATAGAGATGGTCTACCAGGACCTGTCGCTCTGCGACACGATCGATGTCGCGGGCAATCTCTACCTGGGGCGAGAGCCGATGCGCGGGCCGTTCCTCGACCGCGCCGCCATGCGGGCGGGGGCGCGCGACATGCTCGCGCGGCTCCAGATCCGCATCCCCGACCTCGACCGCAAGGTGGCGATGCTGTCGGGCGGCCAGCGCCAGGCCATCGCCATCGCCCGCGCCGCCGCCTTCGACCCCCGCGTGCTCATCATGGACGAACCCACCTCGGCGCTCGCCGTGGCCGAGGTGGAGGCGGTGCTGGCGCTGATCGCGCGGATCAAGCAGGCGGGGGTCAGCGTGGTGCTGATCACCCACCGGCTCCAGGATCTCTTTCGCGTCTGCGACCGGATCGTGGTGATGTACGAGGGGACGAACGTGGCCGAACGGCGCACCGCCGACACCGACCTGACAGAACTCGTGTCGCTGATCGTGGGCGAGGTCGCGCACCGATGACCGCCTATACCGAACGCGTCCAGGGCTCGCGCCGGGCCGATTTCGTGGCCGAGAACGCGCAGCTTCTCAGCATCGCGGGGTTTCTCGCCGTCATCGTGGTGGTGTTCGCGCTGCTCAACCCGGTGTTCCTGACGCCCGGCAATCTCCTGAACGTGCTGCGCCAGGCGGCGCCCATCCTGATCGTGGCCATCGCCATGACGTTCGTCATCACCACCGGGGGGATCGACCTTTCGGTCGGGTCCATCGTGGCGCTGATCAACGCGCTCGCCGCGATCCTGATCGCGGGCGGGGTCCCGTGGCCGCTGGTGGCCCTGGGCCTGCTCGCGATCGGCGCGGGCATCGGCGCGCTGCAGGGCTGGTTCATCGCCTATCAGGGCATTCAGCCCTTCATCGTGACGCTCGCGGGGCTCTCCGCCCTGCGTGGCATCGCGCTCCTGATGACCGAGGGGTTCTCGATCCCCATCCCCACGGGCATCGGCTTCGTGCTGATTGGGCGGGGCTGGTTCGCGGGCGTCCCCGCACCGGCCTGGATCGCGGTTGCCGTCGCGCTCGCGGGGCTCGTCGCCCTGTCCACCCTGCGTTTTGGCCGCTACGTCACCGCCATCGGCGCGAATGCGGAAGCCGCGCGCCGCGCCGGCATCCCGACCCGCGCCATCGTGCTCTGCGTCTACGCCCTGACCGGCCTCGCGGCGGCGGCGGCCGGAATAGTGATCGCGGCGCGGCTGGGTTCGGGCAGCTCGAACGCCGCCGTGGGGCTGGAGCTGGAGGTGATCGCGGCTGTCGTGCTGGGCGGCACCTCGCTGATGGGCGGGCGGGGCTCGATCCTCGGGACCATTCTGGGCGGGCTCACCATCGCGGTGATCGGCAACGGGCTGATCCTCGCCCATGTCTCGCCCTTCTTCACCCAGATCGTGACGGGCGGGATCATCCTTCTCGCCGTCTGGCTCAATGCCCGCGTGTTCTCCCGGCTCGCGGCCAGCACGCGGAGGCGGGGATGAGCGA
>JANNOT010000009.1:0-4768 GCA_031399375.1 Paraoceanicella sp. | reverse complement strand
GTCCAGTTCCTCGATGCGACCAGGCTGTCGGAAAAGCTTTTGGGTGACGCGATCTACGCCAATATCCTGATGCTGGGCGCGAGCTGGCAGGCGGGGCTGATCCCGCTCAGCCACGCGGCGATCACGCGGGCAATCGAGCTGAACGGGGCTGGGGTCAAGGGCAACCTGAACGCCTTCGAGATCGGTCGCTGGGCGGTGGTGGAGCCTGTTGCCGCGTCGCGGGCCTGCGAGACTGTGGAACCTGTGGCGCCGAGCCTCGACGCTGCGGTGGCCACCAGGATTGCGCATCTGACCGCCTACCAGAACGCGCGGTACGCCGACCGCTATGCCACGCTTGTTGCGCGGGCGCGGATGCTGGGCGACGACATCGGTGACGCCGTGGCAAGGGGGTATCACAAGCTCCTGAGCTACAAGGACGAATACGAGGTCGCCCGGCTGCATGCCCAGACGCTGGAGGCGGCCCTCGATAGCGCATTCGAAGGCCGCCGGGCGATCCGCTTCCACCTCGCGCCGCCGTTTCTGGGGCGCAAGGACGCCTCCGGGCGCCCGGCCAAGACGACGTTCGGGCCATGGATGATGACGGCCTTCCGCTGGCTCGCGAAGGGCAAGGGTCTGCGCGGCACTCCATTCGACCCGTTCGGGCGGACTGCGGAGCGGCGGATGGAGCGGGCGCTGATCGCGGAGTACGAGGCCGACCTGGCCGAGATCCTCGGCGGTCTGACGGACGATCGGCGACAGGCCGCGATCGCGCGGGCGGAACTGCCGCTCCAGATCCGCGGCTTCGGGCACGTGAAGGCGGCTGCGGCCGAGGTGGTCGCGGCCCGGCGAGTGGAGCTGATGGCGGCATTCCGCGCCGGGGCTGCACCGCTCGCGCGCGCCGCGGAATAGGCCGGGCCGCGATACCCTCAGGCGGCGAGCATCCGCTCCACGATCTCGCGGGTGTTGCGCGACAGGTCGGGGGCCGCGGCCATCCGGCGCAGTTCGGCCTGGATTAGCGCCTGGCGCGCGGGCTCGTAGCGGGGCCAGGTCTCGAACGCGCCGGCCATGCGGGCAGCCGTCTGCGGGTTCACCGGATCGAGCCGCAGCAGCCAGTCGGCCAGGAACCGATACCCTGCGCCATCCGCGGCATGGAACGCCGTGGGGTGGGCCGCGAAACCGCCGATCAGCGCGCGGAACCGGTTGGGATTGCGCCAGTCGAAATCGGCGTGCTGGGCCAGCGCCTCGACCCGGGCCAGTGCCACGGGCGCAGGGGTGCTGGCGGCCTGCAGCGTGAACCATTTGTCGACCACGAGCCGCTCCGCCGACCAGGTCGCATAGAACCGCGCGAGCGCATCCTCGGCCTGCGGCGCACCGGTCTGGACCAGGAGGGCGAGGGCCGCGACGGATTCCGTCATGTTTCCCGCCGCATCGAATAGGGCCGCCACCGGGGCCGGGTCGAGCCGGGCGAGATAGCTCAGCGCCGTCGTCCGCAGGCTGCGCCGGGCGGCATCATGCGCCCCGGGCGAGTAGGGCCCCGGCGTGGCCATCGCCGCGTAGATCGCACGGAAATCCGCCTCGCCCGCCTCGGCCAGCGCGCGCTGCAGCGTGATGACCGCCCGGTCGATGGCATCGGGGTCCGCAGGCACGCCGCGGCCGAAGCTTTCCTGTGCCAGCGCCTCGCGCGTCGGCAGGGTGAGCGCGAGCGCGCGGAAGGCGGGGTCGAGGCGCTCATCCCGCGCCACCTTGCGCAGCGCGTCGAGGAGCGCGGGATCGGGGGTCAGCGACGGGTCGGCCGCGAGGTCCAGGGCAACATCGGTTGCATAGGCCCGCCCCGCCTCCCACCGGTTGAAGGGATCGGTGTCATGGGCGAGCAGGAACGCCCGCTCGGTGGCCGGGGCGTCGCGGACCAGGATCACCGGTGCCGAAAAGCCGCGGAGCAGCGAGGGCACGGGCCGCGCGGGCAGCGCAAACTCGAATGTCTGTTCCACCGCGGTCAGTTCCAGCACCTGTTCGGGCAGCACCTCGGTTCCGTCCGCGCCAAGAAAGCCGGTGCGCACCGGGATGACCATGGGCGATTTCGCGGGCTGGGTCGGGGTCGGTGGCAGGTCCTGGCGCAGGGTCAGGCGATAGCGCCCGTCATCGAAGCTGTCGCGCACATGCAGGCGCGGCGTGCCGGACTGGCTGTACCAGAGCGCGAACTGGTCCAGATCGCGGCCCGTCGCGTCACGGAACACCTGCAACCAATCCTCGATCGTGCAGGCCTGACCGTCATGGCGGTCGAAATAGAGGTGGATCGCGCGGTCATAGGCGTCTGCCCCGACCAGAAGGCGCAGCATGCGGATGACCTCCGCCCCCTTCTCATAGACGGTGGCGGTGTAGAAGTTGTTGATCTCGACATACTCGGTCGGGCGCACGGGGTGGGCGAGCGGTCCGCCATCCTCGCGGAACTGGCGCGCGCGCAGGGTGAGCACGTCGTTGATCCGCTTGACCGGGGCCGAGCGCATGTCGGCGGTGAACTGCTGGTCGCGGAAAACCGTCAACCCTTCCTTGAGGCAGAGCTGGAACCAGTCGCGGCAGGTGATCCGGTTGCCCGTCCAGTTGTGGAAATATTCATGGGCGATGATGCCCTCGATCAGCTCGTAATCCTTGTCGGTCGCGATCTCCGCATTGGCCAGAACATACTTCGAATTGAAGATGTTGAGCCCCTTGTTCTCCATTGCGCCCATGTTGAAATCATCGACCGCCACGATCATGAAAAGGTCGAGATCGTATTCGCAGCCATAGACCTCCTCATCCCAGCGCATCGACCGCTTCAGGGCATCCATCGCGTAGGCGCATTTGCCGATGTCGTCGGGGCGCACGTAGATCTTCAGCGCCACCTCGCGGCCCGACCGGGTGGTGAAGCGGTCATCATGGCTGACGAGATCGCCCGCCACCAGCGCGAAGAGATAGGCGGGCTTGGGCCAGGGATCCTCCCATTCGACCCATCCGGGGCCGGAGGCGGTCAGGTTGCCGTTCGACAGCTTGACCGGCGCGTCCCCCTCGATGCGCACGCGGAACCGCGCCATGACGTCCGGACGGTCGGGGAAATAGGTGATCTTGCGAAACCCCTGCGCCTCGCACTGGGTGCAGTACATGCCCTTGGACATGTAGAGTCCCTCGAGCGCGGTATTGTCCGCGGGGTCGATCTCGGTCTCGCACATCCAGGTGAAGCGGTCGCCCGGCAGACGGTTTGCGGGGATGCGCAGGCCCGCGCTGCCGACCTCCACCATATCGGCAGGCAGGGCCGTGCCGTCCACGGCGATCGATAGCAGCTTCAGGTCCCGACCGTCGAGCCGCAGATCCTGCCCGCGCGGCGCGGCGGGGTTGGCATGGAACACGATCTCGGCGCGCACACGCGTGCGGTGCGGGTCAAGGTGGAACGTGAGGTGGACGGTTTCGGCCAACCAGGCGGGCGGCGCATAATCGCTCAGGCGCGTGACGAGCTGTTCGGGCTCCAGACTGTCGGGGTGCATCGCCAAATCCTGTTCGCCTTGGACGTGGGGGTTGTAGTCCGCGGCCCCCGGGAGGGAAAGGGGTGGGTGAAGCTTCCGTCAGATGAAATCCCATCCCACACGACTTCCGCATCTGCGTGTTTGCGGGCATGATTGTCCGCGACGCAGATGGAGAATTGCCATGACGCCGCGCATCGACCGGATGGGATTGCGGGTTGCCCCGGAGCTTCTCGGCTTCATCGAGGACCATGCCCTGCCCGGCAGCGGGGTCGCACCTGACGCGTTCTGGTCGGGCCTCTCGGCGCTGCTGCATGATTTCGCGCCTGCCAACCGCGCCCTGCTGGCCCGGCGGGCAGAGCTTCAGACCTGGATCGACGCCTGGCACCGCGCCCGGACGGGCCAGCCCCATGACGCGGTGGCCTATGGGGCGTTCCTCAGCGAGATCGGATATCTCCTGCCCGAGCCGCCGGCGTTCACGATCCAGACCGCCGATGTCGATCCCGAGATCGCGACGATCGCGGGGCCTCAGCTTGTCGTGCCCATTACCAATGCACGCTACGCGCTGAATGCCGTCAACGCGCGCTGGGGCAGTCTTTACGACGCGCTCTACGGCACGGACGCGCTCGGCGACGCACCGCCGTCGGGGGGCTACGACGGCGCGCGCGGCGCGCGGGTGGTGGCGTGGGCGAAGGCGTTCCTCGACCGCGCGGTCCCGCTCGCCGGGGCGTCCCATGCCATGGTGTCGGGCTATGCCGTCCGGGACGGGGCACTGGTGGCGACGGGGGATTTCGGCATGGTGCCGCTGGGCGATCCGGCGGCCTTCGCCGGGCATCAGGGTCCGGCAGACGATCCCGCTGGGGTGCTTCTGCGCCATCACGGGCTCCATATCCTGATCGTGCGCGACCGGGCGCATCCCATCGGGGCCGCCGATCCGGCCGGGGTGGCCGATGTCCGGCTCGAGGCGGCGGTGACGGCGATCCTCGATTGCGAGGACAGCGTGGCCGCGGTCGATGCGGCGGACAAGACGCTCGCCTACGCCAACTGGCTGGGGCTGATGCGCGGCGATCTGATCGAGACGGTCGAGAAGGGAGGCGCCCGCTTCACCCGCCGCCTTGCCGACCCGCTCGCCGTCACGGGCCCGGACGGCACGGCGTTGGCCGTGCGGGCGCGGGTGCTGCAGCTGGTGCGCAATGTGGGCCACCTGATGACCACCCCGGCCATCCTCGACCGCGACGGGGCCGAGGTGTTCGAGGGCCTGCTCGACGCCATGATGACCGTCCTCTGCGCGTGCCACG
>JANNOT010000499.1:0-6341 GCA_031399375.1 Paraoceanicella sp. | reverse complement strand
CTGCGCCTGCCGCCAGCCGTCGAGCTGGGCGGCGAGTGCGGGATCGGTGGTCGCGAGCATGGCGATCGCTAGCAGGGCGGCGTTCGCCGCCCCCGCCGGTCCGATCGCCAGCGTCCCCACCGGTACGCCGCGCGGCATCTGTACGATGGACAGAAGCGAGTCGAGACCCGACAGCGCCCGGCTCTGCACCGGCACGCCCAGTACCGGCACGCGGGTCTTGGCCGCAAGCATCCCCGGCAGGTGCGCCGCGCCCCCCGCACCGGCGATGATCGCCCGCAGGCCGCGCCCTGCCGCGGCATCGGCATAGGCGAACAGGCGGTCGGGGGTCCGGTGGGCCGAGACGATGCGCACCTCGTGCGCCACCCCGAATTCGTCCAGCAGGTCTGCCGCCGGGCGCATGGTCTCCCAATCGGACGCGCTGCCCATGACCAGGCCGATGAGGGGCGGGGCCACCATCGCCGTCACGCGATGATGTCGGGGGTCAGATCGTCCTCGATCCGCGCGATCTCGTCCTTGAGCATCAGCTTGCGCTTCTTCAGCCGCCGCAGGGTCAGCATGTCCGTACGTCCCGCCGCATCGAGTGCCGCGATGGCCAGGTCGAGGTCGCGATGCTCGCGCACCAGCATGTCGAGCTTGAGGCGAAGAATGTCCTCGCGGCTCATCTGCGGGGTGCTGTTGTCCATCTGCGACCCGACTGGGGAAATTCCTGTTCCAGTGCTACCCCACCCGCCCCCCGGGGGGAAGGCCCCGCACCCCGCAGGTTGGCGGGGGGACCCGCCCGCGACACGCCCCGACCTTCGGGCAGGGGCCATGAGAAGCATCCTGCAGTTCACGCGCCTCGCCGCACCGTGGGGCATGCTTCGACTGTCGCCTCGCCCAACTTCCAGTCCCCGCGACCCGCCGCCGAGGGGCGTGGGTGCAGCGTCGCAGCCCCGCGCCCGGCGCTTGACCCCGGGCGTCGTGGCCCGCAGTGTCGCGCCATGCAGTTGCCCTATCCCTTCACCACCCGCCCTCCGCTCGTCGCCGTCCTGCGCCTCGCCGGCGCCATCGGGGTCGGGGGGCGGCTTGCGGGCGGGCTGTCGGACCAGTCGCTCGCGCCCTTGATCGAGCGGGCGTTTTCCCGCGGCAAGCCCGTCGCCGTTGCCCTGTCGATCAATTCGCCGGGCGGGTCCGCCACGCAGTCCGCGCTGATCGCCGCGCGCATCCGGCGCCTGTCCGAGGAGAAGAAGGTCCCCGTCTACGCGTTCTGCGAAGATGTGGCTGCCTCGGGCGGCTACTGGCTCGCCACCGCCGCCGACGAGATTTACGCCGACGAGAACGCCATCCTCGGCTCGATCGGGGTGATCTATTCGGGGTTCGGGCTCCAGGACTTGATCGCCCGCTACGGGGTCGAGCGTCGGGTGATCACGGCGGGGCGCTCGAAATCCATGCTCGACCCGTTCCGCCCGGTGGTCGAGGAGGACCGCGCCCGCATCATCCGGATCATGGAGGCGATCCACGGCAACTTCATCGCGCAGGTCAAGGCGCGTCGTGGCGCGCGGCTCGTGGACGAGGATCTCTTCACGGGCGAGATCTGGGTGGCGCGCGCCGCCCAGGAGAAGGGGCTGATCGACGGGATCGGGCATCTCGTCCCGGTGATGAAGGCAAAGTTCGGCGACCGGACCCGCTTTGCCGTCGCGAGCCCGCGCCGCACCCTCTTCCAACGCCTGGGCGCCCCGGGGGCGGGGGATGTGGTCGCCGCATTCGAGGAGCGCGCGCTCTGGTCGCGATTCGGGCTGTGAGGGGCGGGGCGTGAGACGATGGTGAAGGTCGCGGTCCTCCTCCTCATCTTCCTGATGGGCATCGCCTATCTCGGCCACCGGCTGACGCGCCGCCGTCGTCGCCGCTAGCGCGGGCCGAGCGCTGCACCCTCGGCGATCAGGGCCGCGATCTCGTCCGCCCCATAGCCCGCCTCGGCCAGTACCGCCTCGGTATGCTCGCCAAAGCGCGGCGGGCGGGCGCGGGCCGGGTCGGGCGGGGTGCGGGACATCTTGATGGGATTGCCGAGGGTGCGCAGGCCCTCCACCTCCACCACCATCCCGCGGTGCAGGGTGTGGGGATGGGCGAGCACGCCCGGCACCCCCATCACCGGCCCGGCGGGGACGCCCGCCGCCATCAGCACGGCGGCCACGCCCTCGCCGTCGCGGTCGGCGAAGGCGGCGCGGAGCAGGGCCGCGAGGGCGGACCGCGACCCGTTGCGCAGGCCGTTGGTGGCAAAGCGCGGATCGGCGGCGATGTCGGGCCGGTCGAGCACCGCGCAGAGCTTCGCGAACTGCCCGTCATTGGCCGCGGCGACGAACACGTCGACCGTGCGGGTCGCGAATGTCTCGTAGGGTGCGATGTTGGGATGGGCGTTGCCGACCGGGCGCGGCACCGCCCCGCCCAGCATGTAGTTGGCAGCGTAGGGGAAGAGGATCGAGAGCCCCGCGTCGTAGAGCGTCATGTCCAGCATCTGCCCCTCGCCGGACCGCACCCGTTCGTGCAGTGCCATGACGATGCCGAGCGCCGAGGAAAGCCCGGTCGCTATGTCGACGATGGGGATGCCGAGCCGCGTCGCCTCGCCGCTTTCGGGACCGTTCACGCTCATCAGCCCCGCCTGGGCCTGCACCACCGCGTCATAGCCCGGCAGCCCGCCGAGCGGCCCGTCCGCGCCAAAGCCGGTGATGCGGCAGTAGATCAGCCGCGGAAACTGCGCGCGGAGGCTGTCGTAGCCGAGGCCCCAGCCCTCCATCGTCCCGGACTTGAAATTCTCGATCAGGACATCCGCATCCGCCAGCAGCCGCAGCAGGATCGCGCGCCCCGCCGGGCGGCGGAGGTCGAGTGCGATGCCGCGCTTGTTGCGGTTCACGCCGAGAAAATACGAGGCCGCCCCCGCCGCCCGGTCGAACGGCGGCCCCCAGCTGCGGGTGTCGTCGCCCTGGGGTGGCTCGACCTTGATCACATCTGCCCCGTGATCGCCGAGCCACTGGGTACAGAACGGCCCTGCGAGCACCCGCGTGAGGTCGATGACCCTGAGGCCGGTCAGAGCGGGCATCGCGGTCTCTCCCCTCGCACTGCGCCCCGCCGTGCTACCCGATGCCGCGCGGACCCGCAACGGCGTGGCGGCCGCCGCGGCTGCGCGCTATACCCCAGCCGTCGTTGGGGGAACGGACATGACACCTGGGGTTGCACTGGTCACCGGCGCAGGGATCCGGCTGGGTCGCGCGATGGCGTTGCATCTCGCCGCCGGGGGCTGGGATGTGGCGGTGCATTACAACCGATCGGCCGTAGCGGCCGAGGGGGTGGTGGCCGAGGCCCGGGCGCTTGGGGTTCGTGCCATGGCCTTCGGTGCCGACCTGCTCGACGAGGACGAGACGGCGGCGCTGGTCCCGCGCGTGGCCGCGGCGCTCGGCCCCCTGACGCTTCTGGTCAACAATGCCTCCATCTTCGAGCATGACACGCTCGCGACGGCCACGGCGGACAGCTGGAACCGCCATATCGGCTCGAACCTGCGCGCGCCATTCGTCCTGACCCAGGCCTTTGCCGCCCAGGTGCCCGCGGACGGCACCGACGGGGCGGGCGAGCCGGTCGCGAGCGGCCTGATCGTGAACATGATCGACCAGCGGGTGTTGAAGCTGACGCCCGCATTCATGACCTATACCATCGCGAAAATGGGCCTCTGGGCCCTGACGCGGACCGCGGCGCAGGCGCTTGCCCCGCGTGTCCGGGTCAATGGCATCGGGCCTGGCCCCGCGATGCAGGGGGTGCGCCAGTCGCCGGGCCATTTCGCGGCCCAGCGGGCCGCCACGATCCTGGGGCGCGGCACCTCGCCCGTCGAAATCTGCCGCGGGCTCCAGTTCCTGATGGATGCCGATGGCCTGACGGGCCAACTCCTGGCGCTTGACGGCGGCCAGCACCTCGCCTGGGCCACCCCGGACGTCCTGGGGGTTGAATGACCGTCCCCACCACCATCGGGCCCACGTTTTCCACTTGACGCCGGTGCGTCACGAACCCGTTATGATTCTGTTAGGGATTTCAGAATTCTAGCGGCTGCAAGAAAATACTGGCATGATATCAATGACTTGACAAAATGCCTAAAAAAACGGCAAACCGATGAAACCCCAGAAAATTCAACGCGAAGCCTTCGCCCTGCGGATTTGCCAACAGAGTTATCCACCGAAACGGTGGACAGCTTTTCGATTGAAGTGGTCGTCCGTGTCGGGCAGGCAGGCAGGGGAATCGTGGCCATGACGGCGATCGGGCAGACCGGCGGACCGGACGATCCCGCGCTTTTCGACGAAAGCGGGCGCGCGGGAGATGCCGCCGCGGCCGTCGGGGTGGCGGTGATCCAGTCCCATCTGCGGACCCTTCCGGACCAGCCCGGCGTCTACCGCATGCTCGATGCCAAGGGCGAGGTGCTCTATGTCGGCAAGGCGCGCAGCCTGAAGAAGCGCGTCGCGTCCTATGTCCGGCTCCAGGGCCACAGCCCGCGGATCGGCCGGATGATCGCCGCGACCGCCGCGATGATGTTCCTGACCACCGAGACGGAGACCGAGGCGCTCCTGCTCGAGCAGAACCTGATCAAGCAGTTGAAGCCGCGCTACAACGTGCTGCTGCGCGACGACAAGAGCTTTCCCAACATCCTGCTGCGCGGCGACCATGCCTATCCCCAGGTGCTCAAGCACCGGGGGCTCAAGCGGCTGAAGGGCACCTATTTCGGTCCCTTCGCCTCGGCAGGCGCGGTGAACCGCACGCTGAACCAGCTCCAGAAGGCGTTCCTCCTGCGCTCCTGCTCGGATTCCACGTTCGAGAGCCGGACCCGCCCCTGTCTCCTGCACCAGATCAAGCGCTGCGCCGCCCCGTGCGTCGGGCTGATCGCCCCGGGGGCCTATGCCGAACTGGTCAAGGATGCGGGCGATTTCCTGTCCGGCCGGTCGACCAAGGTGCAGGCGGCCCTGGCCGAAGACATGCAGGCGGCAGCCCGTGCGATGGCCTTCGAGCGGGCGGCGGCGCTGCGCGACCGCATCCGCGCGCTGACGCAGGTGCAATCCGCCCAGGGCATCAACCCCCAGGGGGTGGAGGAGGCGGATGTCGTGGTGCTGCACCAGGATGGCGGCCATGCCTGCGTCGAGGTGTTCTTCATCCGCGCCAACCAGAACTGGGGCAACCGGGCCTATTTTCCCCGCACGGGCGCAGGGGCGGAGCCGGGCGAGATCGTCGAGGCGTTCCTCGGCCAGTTCTATGGCAACAAGACCCCCGCCCGGCTGATCCTGCTCAGCCACATGCCCGACAACCCCGACCTGATCGCCAACGCGCTCGGCGCGACACTGGGGCGCAAGGTGGCGCTGGCCGTGCCGGAGCGGGGGGAGAAGCGCCTCCTCGTCGAGCACGCGCTCCAGAACGCCCGCCAGGAGCTTGCCCGGCGCATGTCGGAGACGGCGACCCAGGGCGTGCTGCTCGAGGGGCTCGCCGACGCGCTGGGGCTCGAGGCGCGGCCCGAGCGGATCGAGGTCTACGACAACTCCCACATCATGGGGACCGACGCGATCGGCGCGATGATCGTGGCGGGGGGGGAGGGGTTCCTGAAATCCCAGTACCGCAAGTTCAACATCCGCAGCGCCACCCTGGTCTCGGGCGACGATTTCGGCATGATGCGCGAGGTGCTGGAGCGCCGGTTCGCCCGCCTCCTGAAGGAGGACCCCGACCGGCAGGGTGGGACCTGGCCCGACCTCGTGCTGATCGACGGCGGCGCAGGCCAGGTCTCGGCTGCGGCGCAAGCCCTCGCGGGGATCGGGGTCGAGGACATTACCCTCGTGGGCGTGGCCAAGGGCGTGGACCGCGACGCGGGCAAGGAGGAGTTCCATGTCCCCGGCCGCCCCCCCTTCGCCCTGCCGTTCCGCGACCCCGTGCTCTACTTCGTCCAGCGCCTGCGCGACGAGGCGCACCGCTTCGCCATCGGCACCCACCGGGCGAAACGTGCGAAGGCGGTCAGCGCCACCCCGCTCGACGAGATCGCGGGTGTGGGGGCGGCGAGGAAGCGCGCGCTGCTGGCGCATTTCGGGTCGGCCAAGGCGGTCAGCCGGGCGGGGCTCGCGGATCTGAAGGCGGTGCCGGGGGTGTCGGACACGGTGGCCGAGGCGGTGTTCGCCCATTTCCACGGGGATCGATGAGGGTGGGCGGGGCCAAGGGAAGGCTGCTTGGGAAGCGGTTGATCAGCAGGCTGCTCAACCGCCGCCCCGAGCGTACGGGCGAGTCGGGGCGCGGGGAGGCCACAACCCCCCGCCCGGGGGGGCCGGGGCCGGCGTGTCCCCCCCCCCCCGCCC
>JANNOT010000485.1:0-6369 GCA_031399375.1 Paraoceanicella sp. | reverse complement strand
GCCTCTTGACCATTTCCGGCACCTGAAATCCGGAGAAGTCGCAGATCAGGATCGAACCGGCCCGAGGGAAATAGGCGAGTGCCACTGATCGCCTTTCTCTGAACCACTCACCTCGGGTCAGTTTATCGTCGTTGCTGCCCCTCAGTCACCTCTGCTTGCGCAAATACACGTAGAACGCCCCCCCGCCGCCATGCCGGGCATGGGCCGGGAACACCCCCACCACCAGCGACCCCAGAGGCGGCTGCGTGAGCCAGCGGGGGACGCTGTGTTTCAGGATGCCGGTGCGGGTGGGGAAGATGTCTTCCTCGTCGCGGGCGCGGCCCTTGCCGGTGATGACCAGCACGCAGCGCATCCCCTGGCCCGCGGCGCGGGCGATGAAGCCGTGGAGCACGTCATGGGCGCGGTCGAGCGTGTGGCCGTGGAGATCCACGCGCGCCTCGGGTGCGGTCTTGCCGCGGCGCAGACGCTCAGCGGTGCGGCGGTCGAGGCCGGGGGTGGAGGGGCCGAGGGGGGTCACGGGCTCGGGCCGGATGGTGTAGCCGGTCAGGGGCGGGCGGGGCAGGACCGGGGCGGCAGGGCTGCGGGACGCCCGCCCGGTTTCGGGGACCTGGCGCGGCGGCATCGCGGCCTGCGGGGGAAGCGCGGCACTGGCGGGATCCGGGGGGGCGTCGCCGGGGCGCGCGGGGTGCAACGGTTCGGCCGTGCGGGCGACGGCGGACCAGAGCATGCGCTCGGTCTCGGTCAGGCGGCGGCCACCGCGGCGCGACATGTCACCGGCCCCGGGGCAGGAGGGGCACGAGCCGTCCCGCCGCGGCCTGCGACCCGGCGAGGCGCGCGGCATGCTCGTCCCAGCCAAAGAAGATGTCGCCCCGTTGCGGCCCGCGGATCGCGCTTCCCGTGTCCTGGGCAATCATCAGACGGCGGAACGGCCCGTCGGCGGTCGCGGTCTCGACCCAGACGGGGGCGCCAAGGGGGATGTGGGCGGGGTCCACCGCAAGCGACAGGCCCGGGGTCAGCGGTATGCCCATGGCGCCGACCGGACCGTCACCGGGTGCAATCGCCCGTTCGGCGAAGAAGATGTAGGCCGGATTGGCATCGAGATGGGACAGCCGGGCCGGATCGGCGCGCAGCCACTCCTTGATCGCCATCGCAGTCAGCCCGGGCCCGGCGAGATGGCCACCCGCGACCAGGTGGGCGCCAAGCGACCGGTAGGGATGCGCGTTGCGTCCGGCATAGCCCACGCGCACCTCTCCCCCCTCCGCCAGCCGGACCCGGCCCGCACCCTGCACGTGGAGAAAGAACGCCTCGACGGGATCGGCGAGCCAGAGGATCTCGAGACCCCGCCCGGCGAGGGCGCCCGCCGCGATCTCGGCACGGCTCAGCGGAACGGCGGCGGGATGCGGGCGATAGAGCGGGTGGAGGAACGGCGCCCCGCGCGTCCGGGCACCGTCCAGCACGGGTTCATGATAGCCCGTGACAAACCCGGTCCCCCCCATGTCAGCAGGGGTGAACGCGCGGCCGAAGAAGGCCGCGGCATCGGCGGGGGCGATATGCTCGCCCTCTGCACAGGCCGATGCCCAGACGGGGGGAAGACCCGGACATCCCCGCAGAAAAACCGGCAGCGCCGCGGCTGCATCTGCATCGGTCCATGGGATGCCGTTTGCGGCCATGGCCGGGGTCGAGGCAAGCGCCGCGAGCAGCGCCGCGGCGGCCGCCGTCATTCCCCCGTGGCCACGAGGATCCAGTTGGGGTCGTCGCTCCCGACCCGGCGCTCGAACGTGAAGGTGTCGGTCTGCTGGCGCACCTTGGCGGGATCGCCCTCCACCACCTCGCCCGCCGCGTTGCGCACGGCGGACGTGAGCTCGCCCGTCAGGCGCAGGGTGATCTCGGCGGTCCCGGTCGCCGGGTCAAACGCCGCCTCGACCACGCGGCTGTCGGTGACGCCGATGAAGTTTGCCTCGACCGTCAACCCCGAACGGCGGCGGGTCGCGATCGCCTCCTCGAACCCGGCGAGGACATCGGGGGCGAGAAAATCCCGCACCGTGTCCAGATCGCCGCTCTCGTACCCCATCACGATCATCTCGTAGGCCTGGCGGGCGCCCGCGACGAACGTGCCCACTTCGAAATCGGGCTCTGCCGCCTTGATCTCGGCCAATGCGCGGCCGATGGGCGAGGCGGGATCGGCATGGGCGGCAATGTCGGCATCGGGTCCGGCGACGACGGGCTTGACCCGCGGCGCGATATCCGGCCGCACGGGCGTCGCGCTGCCGTCAGTCGGCTTTTCGAAGCCGTCACGGGTGCCCAGGACGCTGCGCAGGCGCAGGACGAGAAACAGGGCTATCCCTGCAAGGACGAGGATCTGGAGCATGTCGGACGTCATGGACCCTTCCTTTGGACCAGGAGCTGGCGCAGGCTGTTCCGGTTGGGTGGCAATTCCGCCGGTTGGAACATATGTAGGTTCTGGGGGGGCGCGAGTCCATCGCGCACACCGACGCGGCGGCACGGGAAAGGGGGCTGCGGAATGGGGTACGCTCTGGGGATCCTCGCGGTCCCGCTGGTCGAGATCGCCATCTTCGTCCTCGTCGGGGGCTGGATCGGCCTATTGCCCACGCTGGCGCTGGTCCTGCTCGCGGCCATCCTCGGGGTATTCATCCTGCGGTCAGAGGGGGCGATCGCGCTGTCACAGATGCAGCTTGCCCTGTCGGCGGGCGAAAATCCGATGAGCCCCATGGCCCATGGCGCGCTGGTCGTCCTCGGCGGGTTCCTGCTGGTGGTCCCGGGCTTTCTGACCGACGTGCTCGGCCTCGCGCTGCTGCTTGCCCCGGTACGCCAGGCCATCCTGACCCGCCTGGGGCCTGCCATTTCGGGGCGGCGCGGACCGGGGCCGGGGTTCCGCCCCGGATACCGGACCGACGGACAGATGGTGATCGATGGCGAATTCGAGGTGGACGACCCGCCCGCCCGGGGCGGCCCCAGCGGCTGGCAGACCCGGTTTCCCCCCGATGCGGGATGATGTCGACCTGACGCGGCGCTGATTGTCCGGCACACGGTTCGGTGCTAGACCCCCCGACGATCCCGCCGCGGGACCGATCCGAGGAGAGCCCGATGTCCGACCCCGCCCCGCAGCCGCGCCTGCAGGTCCTCGCCCAGTACATCCGCGACCTGTCGTTCGAGAACGCGGCGGCGCAGAAGAACCTAAGCCCGGACCTGAAGCCCGAGATCAAGGTGAATGTCGGCCTCGATGCCCAGAAGCGGGGCGAGGGGCAGTTCGAGGTGGTGATGAAGGTCACCATCGACGCCGCGGCTGGGGATGCAACGGTCTTTCTGCTCGAGATGGAATACGCTGGACGGTTCCTGATCCAGAACGTGCCCGAGAACCAGCTGCATCCGTTCCTGCTGATCGAATGCCCGCGGATGCTCTTTCCCTATGTCCGCCGGATCGTGGGCGACGTGACGCGCGATGGCGGATATCCGCCGCTGAACCTCGACAACATCGATTTCGTGAGCCTCTATCGCCAGGAAATCGAGCGTCGCCAGGCGGCCCAGGCACCCAAGACGATGCTGAGCTGACGCCTCAGCCCCAGGAATGGGGCGCGCCCAGATCGGCCAGGAACGCTGCATGGGCGGCCTGCTCGGCCTCGGTCAGCCGGGGCGTGAGCGGACGCGGTCGGGCGGTGGGGAGCGCGGGTGCGGCACCCGTCGCGCGCACCGCGGACGCGGCGGTGCCGAGGCCAAGGCCCTGCTGACGGCCCCCCACCAGCTCCAGATAAACCTCGGCCAGAAGCTCGGAATCCAGCAGCGCGCCATGCTTCTGGCGCCCGCTGTTGTCCACGCCGAACCGGCGACACAACGCGTCGAGCGAGTGCTGCGCCCCGGGAAACCGGCGCCGCGCCAGATCGAGCGTATCGAGCGCTCGGCCCGGTGGAAGCGGCGAGCGGCCCGCGCGCACCAGCTCGGCATTGAGAAACCGCAGGTCGAAGGCCGCATTGTGAATGACGAGCCGGGCATCGGCGATGAACGCGAGAAACGCCGCGGCTTCGTCGCCGAACCGCGGCTTGTCTGCAAGCATTGCATCCGAGATGCCATGGACCGCGAATGCCTCGGGCGGCATCGCGCGGTCCGGGTTCAGATAGCGGTGAAACACCCGCCCGGTTGGGATGTGGTCCAGAAGCTCGACCGCACCGATCTCCACCACCCGGTGGCCGTCGGCCGGGTCGAGGCCCGTCGTCTCGGTATCGAGCACAACCTCGCGCAGGCCCTCAGCCATGGGTCACCGTCTGGCCGGTCAGGGCGGCAATGAGGTCGTGGATCTCGGCCGTCATCGCCGGGATGCCGCGGGAGGTGTCGATCACCCGGTCCGCGCGGGCGCGTTTCTCCGCATCGGGCATCTGGCGCGCCAGGATCGCGGCCAGCGCGGCCTCCGTCATGCCCGGACGGGCGAGGACGCGGGCCCGCTGGATCTCGGGTGGCGCGCTGACGACGAGCACGGTGTCGCAGCTGCTATCGGCCCCCGTCTCGAAGAGCAGGGGTACGTCACAGACAGCGAGCGGCGCCCCTGAGGCCCGGGCCCGGGCGAGAAAATCCGCCCGGTCGGCGGCGGCGAGCGGATGGATCGCGGCCTCGACCCGCGGCAAGAGGGGCGGATGGGCGAGCAGGGCTGCCCGCAGGACCGCGCGGTCCACACCCCCTGCGCCCACGGCATCCGGGACAATCGCGGAAATCACTGCCGTTCCCGCCGCGCCGGGGCCGTAGAGCCGGTGGACCGCCGCATCCGCATCCCAGACCGGGACGCCCGCATCGCGGAAGGCGGCAGCGGCCGTGGATTTCCCCATGCCGACCGAGCCAGTCAGGCCGAGCACGATCATGCCGCCAGCACCGTCTGGCGGAGCGTGTCGTCCACATCCGGGCGCACCCCGAACCAGTGTTCAAAGCCGGGGACGGCCTGGTGCAGCAGCATCCCGACCCCGTCCACCACCCGCAGCCCGCGCGAAAGCGCCTGGTCGAGCAGCGGCGTGATCAGCGGGGTATAGACGATGTCCGTCACCAGCGCATCGGCGGGCGCGGCGTGAAGGCTGATGTTCAGGCTCGCCTGCCCCGACATGCCAAGCGAGGTCGTGTTGACGATGGTCCGGGCCCCCGCGCATGCCCCGCTGATGGCGTTCCAGTCCACGACGGTCACCTTGGCCCCATAGGTATGGGCGATGTTCTGGGCGCGCTGGCGGGTGCGGTTGGCAATCCGCAGTTCCGGCACCCCGGCGGTGAGCAGGGCGCTGACGACTGCCCTGGCCGCGCCTCCGGCACCCAGGACGAGGGCGGGCCCGGCCCTGGGGGACCAACCGGGCACGGCCTGGCGCAGGTTTTCGAGAAAGCCGTACCCGTCGGTGTTGTCCGCATGAATCGAGCCGTCGGGGCGGAACGACAGCGTGTTGGCGGCCCCGATCAGCGCCGCGCGATCGCTGACCGAGCCCGCCATGTGCAGCACGGTTTCCTTGTAGGGGATCGTGATGTTCACCCCGACAAAGCCCAGCTTGGGCAGCGCGCGCAGGCCGTTCTCGAAATTCTCGGGCCTGAGGCCGATGGGGATGTAATGCCCGCGGATGCCGTACCGCGACAGCCAGTGGCCGTGGAGCACGGGCGAGCGGCTATGGCCGATGGGCCAGCCGATGACCCCGGCGAGCGGCGGTGCGTCGGCGCTCATGCCAGGCAGACCCCGCGGATGCGCAGGAAGGCGAGCGTCTCGAGCAGCGGCAGGCCGAGCACAGTGAAGTGATCCCCCTCGACGCGGTCAAAGAGCTGCGCCCCACGACCTTCTAGCCGATAGCCGCCCACGGCGTGAAGCAGGCTTTCGCCCTCCTGCCCAAGATAAGTATCCAGAAAGGCGTCGGAAAACCGCCGCATGGTCAGCCGCGCCTCGGACACGTGGCGCCAGACCGGCGCGCCGCCTTCGCAGAGGCAGGCCGCCGAGAAGAGGCTGTGGGTGCGCCCGCGCAGCGCGAGGACCTGCGCCCGGGCAGCCGCCATGTCGCCAGGCTTGTCATGGAGCACACCGTCTGCGACCAGAACCTGGTCGGCCCCGAGGACGAGCGCCCCGGGATGGCGACGCGAGACCTTGAGCGCCTTGGTCTCGGCCAGCGCATCGGCGATGTCGCGGGGCGTGCGGCCCTCTGCCAGAAGCGCGGCCTTGACCGCAGCCTCGTCCACGTGCGGGACCGCGATCTCGAACTCCACTCCGGCGGCGGCGAGCAGTGCGGCGCGGGTGGCGGAGCCGGAGGCGAGCAGGAGCGTCACACCGGCGCCCGCCGCTGGAGGATCTGCCGGACGGCGGCCGCCGTCTCCTCGATGGACCGGCGCGTGACGTCGATCACCGGC
>JANNOT010000453.1:0-3910 GCA_031399375.1 Paraoceanicella sp. | reverse complement strand
CCGGCTGTCGGACGCGGACGTGGCGGCCTGGATCGAGGAGGAGGTGGCGTTTCCCGACGCCATGGTGGACCGCATCACCCCCGCGACCGGCGAGCGCGAGCGCGTGGCGCTGCGTGAGCGGTTCGGGATCGACGACGCCTGGCCGGTCTTCTGCGAGCCGTTCCGCCAATGGGTGCTGGAGGACCACTTTCCCCAGGGCCGCCCGGCCTTCGAGGAGGTGGGCGTCACCTTCACCCCCCATGTCGCGGCCTATGAGCTGATGAAGCTGCGCATCCTCAATGGCGGGCATGCAATCATCGCCTATCCCGGCGGGCTGCTCGACATCGATTTCGTGCACGAGGCGATGGGCCATCCCCTGATCGCGGGGTACCTGCGCAAGGTCGAGGAGGAGGAGATCCTGCCCGTGATCCCGCCGGTTCCGGGGCAGGACCTTTCCGCCTATCTCGCGCTGATCGAACGGCGCTTCGCCAATCCCGACGTGGGCGACACGGTGGCGCGGCTCTGCCTCGACGGCTCCAACCGGCAACCCAAATTCGTGCTGCCCTCGACACGGGACCGGCTGGGGGCGGGTGCGCCCGTCACGGGCCTCGCGCTCGAAAGCGCGCTCTGGGCCCGGTACTGCTACGGGGAAAGCGACGCGGGTCGGCCGATCACGCTCGATGACGTGAATGCGCCGCGCCTTACCGCCGCCGCACGGGCGGCCAGGGATGACCCGGCCGCATTCCTGACGGGCCTGGCGGACATGTTCGGCGACGTGGGCACCAACCCCGCCTTCGCCGGCGCCTTCGCGCGCGCGCTGCGGCATCTCTGGCGCCACGGGACCGCAGCGACGCTCACGGCCTATCTGGCCGCTGCGCCGGGCGCGGACCTGCCCGGGGTCTGACGCGGTGGCGACCCATGCGGGCATCGACCTGGGCACGTCCGGGGTCAAGACGGTCCTGATCGACCACAGCGGCGCCGTGATCGCCGACGCGCAGGCGCCGCTGAGCGTGCAGCGCCCCCATCCCGGCTGGTCCGAGCAGGACCCCGGGGCATGGTGGGACGCAGCCGCGGGCACGCTCGATGCGCTTGCCCGCGACCATCCTGCGGCGATGGCGGCGCTGGCGGGGATAGGGCTGTCGGGACAGATGCACGGGGCGACGCTGCTGGGCGCGGATCACCGGGTGCTGCGGCCCTGCATTCTCTGGAATGACGGCCGGTCCGCGGCCGAGGCTGCGGCGCTGGAGCGGGTCGCCGATTTCCACGGGATCGGGGCCAATCTGGTGATGCCCGGCTTCACCGCGCCCAAGCTCGCCTGGGTGCGCGCCCATGAGCCCGAAATCTTCGCTGCCACCCGGCTCGTGCTTTTGCCCAAGGACTGGCTGCGCCTCTGCCTGACGGGCGAGGCGGTGTCGGACATGTCGGACGCCGCCGGGACGCTCTGGCTCGATGTCGCGGGGCGGCGGTGGTCGCCCGCGCTCCTCGCCGCCTGCGGGCTGTCGGACGCTGAGATGCCCCGGCTGGTCGAGGGAACGGCGGCGTCGGGGACGCTTCTCCCGGCATTATGCGCGCGCTGGGGGATCGCCGGGCGCCCGGTGGTGGCGGGTGGTGGGGGGGACAATGCCGCGTCGGCCTGCGCCGTGGGTGCGGTCCGCCCGGGTGAGGGGTTCCTCTCGCTCGGCACGTCCGGCGTGATCTTTGTCGCCACCGCGGCCTGTCGCCCGAACGTGGCCGGCGCGGTGCACATGTTCTGCCATGCCGTGCCCGGCACCTGGCACCAGATGGCGGTGATCCTGTCGGCGGCCGACAGCCTGAGCTGGCTTGCGGAGGTCACGGGGCAGGCGCCGGACCGGCTGACGGCGTTGGCCGAAGCGGCCCCCGAGACGGATGCCCTCTTCCTGCCCTATCTTTCGGGCGAGCGGACGCCGCACAACGACGCAGGCGCCCGGGGGGCGTTCGTCGGGCTCGACCGGGCCGCGGATGCGGGGATCCTCGCGCGGGCGGTCCTGACGGGTGTCGCATTCGCGCTGGCCGACGGGGCGGACGCGCTGCGGGCGGCAGGCACTGCGATCGGGCCGCTTTACGCGCTGGGCGGGGGGGCGCGATCGCCCTTCTGGCTCCAGCGCATCGCCGATGCCACGGGGATCACGCTGCGCGTGGCCGAGGGCGCGGCGCTGGGTGGCGCGCTCGGGGCGGCGCGGCTCGGCCAGTGCGCGGCGGGGGCGACGGTGGGGGCGGCGATGACCCCGCCCGCGGTCGCGCACGAGATCATGCCCGACGCGGCCGCCACAGCCCGGCTCGCCCCGGCGCGCGCACGGTTCCGCCGCCTCTATCCCGCCCTGCGCGACGCGCTCGCCTGAGGCGTCCGCGCCCCCTATGATCCCCGCGGCCGCGGAGCGGCATGGACCCCCCGCCGAAAAGGGGGGCGGGGGGATGCGCCGGATGGAGCAGGTGGTGGCGGCGGTGGACGTGGGGACGGCGAGCGTGCGCGCGGCGCTGTTCGATCGGACCGGCGGCCAGCTCGGGCGGGGCGAGGTGCCGCTCGCCCTCGCCCGCCCCGCACCCGGTGAGGCGACATACCGGTTCGCCGACATCTGGGATGCGGTCGCGGCGGCACTGCGGGCGGCGCGGGCAGAGGCCGGGGTGACCCCCGCGGCGGTCGCGGGTCTGGGGATCGACGCGACCTGTTCGCTGGTGCTGACGGACCGGTCCGGTGCGCCGCTTGGCCCCGACACGCTGGCCTGGTGCGACCACCGTGCGCTGGCCGACGCTGCGGCACTGACCGCCACGGGCGATCCGCTGCTGGCGACCCTCGGCGGCGTCGTGTCGCCCGAGATGCAGATTGCCAAGTTCGCTTGGCTCCGGCGGCAGCCGGATCTGTGGAACCGGCTCGGCGCGGCCCGCGACCTTGCCGATGCGCTGACGCATCGGGCCACGGGCAACCCGGCCCGGTCGCTCTGCACGCTCGCCGCCAAATGGACCTATCAGGGGCAGGGCGGGGCGCCCTGGCGGCTCGACGGGCTCGGGCTCGGGGAACTTCCCGCGCATACCGGGGCGGCGGGACCGGTGGCGCGGGTCGGGGGTGACCTGGGGCCGCTGACGCCCGGTGCTGCCGCCGCACTCGGCCTGACCCGGGCGACGCGGGTCGCCGCGGGCATGGTCGATGCCCATGCGGGGATGCTCGGGATGTGGGGCGCGGGGATGGGTCCCGGCGAGGCAGGGCTGATCGCGGGCACGTCGAGCTGCCTGATCGCCGTCACGCCCACACCCCTGGCCGGGGCGGGCTACTGGGGCCCCGCCCATGGCGCGGTCATGCCGGGGCTCTGGGTCACCGAGGGGGGGCAATCGGCAAGCGGGGCGCTGCTCGACCATCTCGCCCGTGACCATCCCGGCAGCTGGGCGGCCCTCCTGCCGCGGCTCGACGCGCTGCTGGCGGCGGCCGGGCCGGGACTGGCTGGCGGGCTCCACGTGCTGCCCGATCTTCTCGGGCGCCGGACGCCGGAGCCCGACCCCGGCGCCCGGGCAGGGATCCTCGGGCTGGACGGTGACGCGGGCCCCGACGCGACGGTCCGGCTGGTTTGGCGGGGGATGGTGGCGCTTGCCGTCAATCTGGGCGAGATCGCGGCGGGCTTCGGTCCCATGGGCGCGCCGGTCGGCCGGGTGCGCGCGACGGGCGGGCACACCCGGGCACCGGTGCTGATGCAGCTTTATGCCGACGCGCTCGGGGTCGAGATTGCACTGGCCGAGGGTGAGGCGATGCTGACCGGCGCTGCGGTCGCGGCGGCTGCGGCTGCGGGGCTCTACCCCGATCTCGCCGGGGCCGCCGCCGCCATGGCCCGGCCCGGCCCGGTGGTCCGACCGCGCCCCGCCCCCTGGCTTGGCGAGGCGGCGGCGGGGCTGCGCGCGCTCCGCCGCCTCGATCGACGCCTGC
>JANNOT010000452.1:0-7981 GCA_031399375.1 Paraoceanicella sp. | reverse complement strand
GCGCCCCGCGCGCCCTTGACGGGGAAACAACTCTCCTGTCGAAGAGCGCGAAGTATAGGAAGTGACCCCCCGGCGTCAACCCCGGGAGGCCGCGTAATTTTCAGCCGTCCAGCGCCTTCTGGATCGACAGGGTCACATGCTGGATGTCGGCCATGCCGTCGATTGCGTGAAGCTTGCCCTGATGGGCGTAGAAATCGATCAGCGGCGCCGTTTCGGCGTGATAGGCGCGCAGGCGATCGCGAACCGTGCTCGCATTGTCATCGGCCCGGCGCCGGAACTCGGTCGAGCCGCATTTGTCGCACACACCCGCCATGCGGGGCTTCTTGAAGTCGTCATGATAGCCCTCGCCGCACCGCGCGCAGGTGTAGCGACCCGAGACGCGGGCCACGAGCATGTCGTCATCGACCTCCATCGACACGACGGCGTGCAGCGCCAGACCCTTGTCCGCAAGCATCCCGTCGAGCGCGCGCGCCTGCACGACCGTGCGGGGATAGCCGTCAAAGATGATGCCGCCCCGCACATCGGGATGATCCAGCCGCTCGGCGACAATCGCGTTCACGATCTCGTCCGACACCAGTTCCCCCGCGTCCATCACCGCCTTCGCCCGCCTGCCCACCGCGGTTCCCGCCGTCACCGCCGCGCGCAGCATGTCGCCGGTCGATAGCTGGACGAGCCCATGCTCGTCCATCAGAAGCCGTGCCTGGGTGCCCTTGCCAGCCCCCGGCGGGCCCAGAAGAATGATGTTCATCGGCGCTGCTTTCCCCTCCCCTTGCCGCGCAGTCGGGAGCGTTCGATCAACCCCTCGTACTGGTGCGCGAGCATATGCGACTGAACCTGGTTGATCGTGTCCATCGTCACCGACACCACGATCAGGAGCGAGGTTCCTCCGAAATAGAACGGGATCGCTAGCTGGGAGATCAGGATTTCCGGCAGGAGACAGACGGCCGCGAGATAGGCCGAGCCGATGACGAGCAGCCGGGTCACGACATAGTCGAGATATTCCGCCGTCCGCGCCCCGGGACGAAGCCCGGGCACGAACCCCCCCTGCTTCTTGAGGTTCTCGGCCACATCCTCGGACTTGAACGCCACGTTGGCAGTGTAGAAATAGGCAAAGAACACGATCATCGCGGCGAAAAGGATCAGGTAGAGCGGCTGCCCGTGCCCCAGATAGGCCGCGATCCAGCTCAGGATTCCCGTGCTGTCGGTGCCCGAGAACGAGGTGACCGTCGTCGGCAGCAGGAGGAGCGACGACGCGAAGATCGCCGGGATCACGCCCGCCGGGTTCACCTTGACCGGCAGGTTGGAGGCCGAGCTGTCATAGACCTTCATCCCCACCTGGCGCTTGGGGAACTGGATGATGATCTTGCGCAGCGCGCGTTCCATGAAGACGACGAAGGCGACGACCGCCACCGCCATCAGCATGATCCCGATGATGACCGGGGCAGACAGCGTGCCGGTGCGCCCAAGCTCGAAGAACTGCCCAAGCGCCAGCGGCAGGCCCGCCACGATGCCCACGAAGATGATCAGCGAGATGCCGTTGCCGATGCCGCGCGCCGTGATCTGCTCGCCCAGCCACATCAGGAACATCGTGCCGCCGACCAGCGTCACCACGCAGCTTGCGCGGAAGAACCAGCCCGGGTCGGTCGCAAGGCCCTGGCTTTCGAGCCCGACGGCAATCCCGTAGGCCTGGAAGAACGCGAGCGCCACCGTGCCGAAGCGGGTGTACTGGTTGAGCTTCTTCCTCCCCGCCTCGCCCTCCTTCTTCAGCGCCTCGAGCGAGGGGACCATGGAGGAGAGAAGCTGGACGATGATCGAGGCCGAGATGTAGGGCATGATCCCGAGGCTGAAGATCGCCATGCGGCTGATCGCGCCCCCGGTGAACATGTTGAGCATGCCGCCGATGCCCTGGGCGGCGGTGTCGAAGAAGACCCGCAGCTGGGTCGCATCGATGCCTGGGACCGGGATATAGGTGCCGATGCGGTAGACGATGAGCAGACCGAGGGTGAAGAGGATCCGGTTCTGGAGGTCCTTGGCCTTGCCGAAGGTCGACCAGCTCAGGTTCGACGCCATCTGTTCCGCGGCCGATGCCATGCTATCCCCTCCACCACGGAGCCGCCCGCACCCGGGCAGCACGGCCGCGCCGCGCCGGATTTAAGCCCGGCGCCGCAGGCTCACAAGCTCTATTCCGATGCCACCTCGGCGGGTGCCGAAACGGTGAGGGTGCCGCCCGCAGCCTCCACGGCCGCAATGGCGGATTTCGATGCGCCCGTGACGGCGAGGGCAAGCGCCGCCGTGATTGTCCCCTTGGCAAGCACGCGCACCCCGTCGAGCTTGCGCCGCACGAGGCCCGAGGCGACGAGTGCATCCTCGGTCACCGGCTGGGTCGAGTCGATCTTGCCCGCATCGACGAACTTCTGGATCAGGCCCAGGTTCACGACGGCATAGGATTTCTGGAACGGCGTGTTCTTGAACCCGCGCTTGGGCAGGCGGCGGTAGAGCGGCATCTGCCCGCCCTCGTAGCCGCCGATGGCGACGCCCGAGCGGGATTTCTGGCCCTTGATGCCCTTGCCTGCGGTCTTGCCCATGCCCGAACCCGGGCCGCGGCCGACGCGCTTGCGGGGTTTGGTCGCGCCGGGATTGTCGGCGATCTCGTGCAGCTTCATGACGCGTGTCTCCCTCGGCCGGACGCGGGGGCGGGCGTCAGATGCCCCCGGCCACGGCATGATAGAACCCCGGCGCCTGTGCCCGGGGTCCGGGGGGCCTCAGCCCCGCTCCTCGATGATCCGCACCAGATGGGGGATCTTGTTCACCATCCCGCGGACCGAGGGGGTATCCTCGAGCTCGCGGGTGCGGCGGATCTTGTTCAGCCCCAGCCCGATCAGCGTCGCGCGCTGGTCGGCGGGGCGGCGGATCGGCGAGGCGATCTGCTGGACGACGATGGTCTTGGCCATGGGTGCCCTCCTCAGGCCTCGGCGGCTTCGGCGGTGTCCTGGTCCTGCCGCGGCAGGATGTCGGCCACCTTCTTGCCGCGGCGCTGCGCGACCTGGCGCGGCGAGGATTCGAGCGTGAGCCCGTCCATCGTCGCCCGGATCATGTTGTAGGGGTTCTGCGACCCGAGCGATTTGGCCACGACATCCTGGATCCCCAGCATCTCGAACACCGCGCGCATCGGGCCGCCGGCGATGATGCCGGTGCCCGCCGTCGCCGTGCGCATCACGACCCGGCCGGCGCCATGGCGCCCTTCCAGGTCGTGGTGCAGCGTCCGCCCTTCGCGCAGGGGCACGCGGATCATCTGCCGCTTGGCCTGCTCGGTCGCCTTGCGGATCGCCTCGGGCACCTCGCGGGCCTTGCCCTTGCCGTAGCCCACGCGGCCCTTCTGGTCACCGACCACGACCAGCGCGGCAAAGCCGAAGCGCTTGCCCCCCTTCACGGTCTTGGACACGCGGTTGATCGCCACCAGACGGTCGGCAAACTCCGGCGTCTCGTCCCGGTCGCGGCGCCCGCGGCCGTCGCCTCTGTCTTCCCGTGCCATTCCCGTCACCCCTTCAGAACTTCAGACCGCCCTCGCGGGCGGCATCGGCGAGCGCCTTGACCTTGCCATGGTAGAGGTAGCCGCCGCGGTCGAAGACCACTTCCTCCACCCCGGCCGCCTTGGCGCGCGCGGCGATCTCGGCGCCGATCCGCGCCGCCGCCTCCACGTTGTTCTTGCCCACGAGGCCGAGCGGACGCTCGAGCGTGGAGCATGCGGCGAGGGTGCGCCCGTGGGCGTCGTCGATCACCTGCACCGAGATGTTCTTGGACGACCGGTGCACGCTCAGCCGCGGCTTGCCGCCTGCGTGCTTCTTCAGCCGGTTCCGCACGCGCATCTGGCGCTTGAGGAACAGTTCGAGCTTGCTGGATGCCATCTCTCCGCTCCCCTTACTTCTTCTTGCCGTCTTTACGGAAGATGAACTCGCCCTTGTACTTGATCCCCTTGCCCTTGTAGGGCTCCGGGCGGCGCCATTCGCGGATCTTGGCCGCGACCTCGCCGACAAGCTGCTGGTCGATCCCCTCGATCACGATCTCGGTCACCTTGGGGCAGACGATGCTGACCCCGTCGGGGATCGCGAAATCCACGTCGTGGCTGTAGCCGAGCGCGAGCTTCAGGGTCTTGCCCTGGATCGCGGCGCGGTAGCCCACGCCGGTGATCTCCAGCTCCTTCTTGAACCCCGTGGTGACGCCCGTGACCAGGTTCGCGACCTGGGTCCTCGACATGCCCCACTGGGCGCGGGCGCGCTTCGAGGTGCCGCGGGGGCTGACGCGGACCGCGCCCTCCTCCAGCACCACATCCACGTCGTCGGTTGCGCGGAAGCTCCGCACGCCCTTCGGCCCCTTCACTTCCACGGTCTGGCCCGACACGGTGGCGGTGACGCCGCCGGGCAGGGGAACCGGTTTCTTGCCAATGCGCGACATTGCAGGTCCTCCCTCAGAACACGGTGCAGAGGACTTCGCCACCGACATTGCCGGCGCGGGCCTGGGCGTCGGACATGACGCCCTTGGGGGTCGAGACGATGGCGACGCCCAGACCGTTGCGCACGGTCGGGATCTCCTTCACGCTCTTGTAGACGCGCCGACCGGGGGTCGAGACCCGGTGCAGCTCGCGGATCACGGGCGTGCCGTCGAAGTACTTCAACTCGATCTCGTATTCCGGCTTGCCCGTGACCGCATCGTCGCGGGTGTAGCCGCGGATGTAGCCCTCATGCGCGAGCACATCGAGCACCCAGCCGCGCAGCTTGGACGCGGGCGTGCGCACCTTGGTCTTGCCGCGCATCTGCGCATTGCGGATGCGGGTGAGCATGTCGCCCAACGGGTCGTTCATGGACATCGCTCCCCCCTACCAGCTCGACTTGACCATGCCCGGAACCTGCCCGAACGAGGCATAGTCCCGGAGCGCGATACGCGACATCTTCAGCTTGCGGTAATAGGACCGCGGCCGCCCGGTGATCAGGCAGCGGTTCTTCATGCGCGAGGGCGCCGAATTGCGCGGCAGCTTCGCGAGCTTCAGGCGCGCGCGAAACCGCTCGGCGAAATCGAGGCTCTCGTCGATGGCCCTCGCCTTCAGCGCCGCGCGCTTGACGGCGAACTTGGCCACGAGCTTGGCGCGCTTCTTTTCGCGCTCGATCATGCTTGTCTTTGCCATGCTATCCTCCGCCTCAGGCCTGGAAGGGAAGGTTGAAGTGCTTGAGCAGCGCCTTCGCTTCCGCGTCGCTGGTCGCGGTCGTGCAGATGACGATGTCCATCCCCCAGACCTGGTCGACCTTGTCGTACTCGATCTCGGGAAACACAATGTGCTCCTTAAGGCCCATGGCGTAGTTGCCACGGCCATCGAAACTGCGGGAATTCACGCCGCGAAAGTCGCGAACCCGCGGCAAGGCCACGGTCACGAGCCGGTCCATGAAGTCGTACATCCGGTCGGCACGCATCGTGACCTTCACCCCGAGCGGCATGAATTCGCGCACCTTGAAGCCCGCAATGGATTTCTTGGCCTTGGTGATCACGGGCTTCTGGCCCGCGATCAGCATCAGGTGGTCATGGGCGGACTTCACCTTCTTGGAATCCGAGGTCGCCTCGCCCACCCCCATGTTCAGCACGATCTTGTCGAGCCGGGGGATCATCATGTCGTTCTTGTAGCCGAATTCCTCGCGCATCGCGGGGCGGATCGTCTCGCGGTAGATCGTCTTCAGCCGGGGGATGTAGGTGTCGTCAAGCATCGATCGTCTCCCCCGACTTCTTCGCGAACCGCACCTTCTTCTCGCCTTCCATGCGGAACCCCACCCGCGTCGGTTCGCCAGTCTTGGGGTCCTTGAAGGCGAGGTTCGAAAGGTCGATGGGCGCCTCCTTCGAGATGCGGCCCCCCTGGCTCGTCTGGCTCTGGCGCGTGTGGCGGATGATCATGTTGACCCCCTGGACGAGCGCGCGGCCCTCCTTGGGGCTGACCGACAGGATCTCGCCCTGCTTGCCCTTGTCGCGACCGGCGAGCACGATGACCGTGTCACCCTTCTTGAGCTTTGCGGCCATCAGAGCACCTCCGGCGCCAGGCTGATGATTTTCATGAAATTCTTCGCGCGCAGCTCGCGCACCACGGGCCCGAAGATGCGGGTGCCCACGGGTTCGCCCTGGTTGTTCAGGATCACGGCGGCGTTGCGGTCGAACCGGATCAGGCTGCCATCCTCGCGGCGGACAGCGGCCGCGGTGCGCACGATCACGGCCTTGCGGACGTCGCCCTTCTTCACGCGGCCGCGGGGGATCGCTTCCTTGACCGAGACGACGATGACATCGCCCACGGACGCGTATTTGCGGTGCGACCCGCCGAGCACCTTGATGCACTGAACCCGGCGGGCGCCGGAGTTGTCAGCGACATCCAGATTGGATTGCATCTGGATCATATGGTTTCTCCCGACCTGCGGGGACCGGACCGGCCCCGCGGTTTCGATGAACCGGGTGTGTTACGCTTGCGCGGTTTCGGTCAACACGACCCAGCGTTTGGTTTTGGACACCGGGGCGCATTCCTGGATGCGCACGGCGTCACCGGTCTTGAAGTTGTTGGCGGGATCGTGGGCCCGGTACTTCTTGGACGACCGCACGGTTTTTTTCAGCACGGGGTGGGTGAAGCGACGCTCGACCAGGACCGTCACGGTCTGTTCGTTCTTGTCGCCCACCACGGTGCCCTGAAGAATGCGCTTCGGCATGTTATTCCGTGGCCTCCCGCGCCTTCTGGTTCAGAACGGTCTTCACGCGGGCCACGTCGCGGCGCACGACACCCATCCGGGCGGTATTCTCGAGCTGGCCGGTCGCCTGGCGGAAACGAAGGTTGAACGCCTCCTTCTTCAGGGCGATCAGCTGCTCGCGCAGCTGGTCCGGTGTCTTGCCTCTCAACTCGGCGCCATCCATGCCGGAGCTTCCCTTTTCTCAGAAGTCACCGGGCCCCTGCCCGATGCTTTTCCAAAACAAAAGCGGGGACGGGGCCCCGAAGGACCCCCGCCCTCACCAATCCTCGCGCTGGACGAACCGGCACTTGATCGGCAGCTTCATCGCCGCCAAACGGAGCGCCTCTCGTGCCACATCCTCGTTCACGCCGTCAAGCTCGAACATGATGCGGCCGGGCTTGACCTTCGCGGCCCAGTATTCGATCGACCCCTTGCCCTTGCCCATGCGGACCTCGACGGGCTTCTGGGTCACGGGGACGTCGGGGAAGATGCGGATCCACACCCGGCCCTGGCGCTTCATGTGGCGCGTCATTGCCCGGCGGGCGGCCTCGATCTGGCGCGAGGTCACGCGGTCAGGCTCCTGGGCCTTAAGCCCGTAGGCACCGAAGTTCAGCTCGAACCCGCCCTTGGCCTCACCATGGATGCGGCCCTTGAAGAGCTTGCGGAATTTTGTGCGCTTGGGTTGCAGCATCTACTCTCTCCTCAGGCCCGCTCGCGCTGGGGGCGGGGGGCCGCACCTTCCTGCATCTCGGACTGGCGACGGTCGCGGGCCGAGGGATCATGCTCGAGGATCTCGCCCTTGAAGATCCAGACCTTGATCCCGATGATCCCGTAGGCCGTCAGCGCCTCGGACGTGGCGTAGTCGATGTCCGCGCGCAGGGTGTGCAGCGGCACGCGCCCCTCGCGGTACCACTCCACGCGGGCGATCTCCGCCCCGCCGAGCCGACCGCCAAGGTTGATGCGGATGCCGAGCGCGCCCATGCGCATGGCATTCTGCACGGCACGCTTCATCGCGCGGCGGAAGCTGACGCGGCGTTCGAGCTGCTGGGCGATGTTCTCGCCCACCAGCTGCGCGTCGATCTCGGGCCGCCGCACCTCGACGATGTTGAGGTGCAACTCCGAGGGGGTAAGCTTCGCCACTTCCTTGCGCAGACCCTCGATGTCCGCGCCCTTCTTGCCGATGATGACCCCGGGGCGCGCCGAATGGATCGTCACCCGGCACTTCCTGTGCGGAC
>JANNOT010000109.1:0-2735 GCA_031399375.1 Paraoceanicella sp. | reverse complement strand
GCGGCGGATGGGCCATGCGGGGGCCATCATCGCGGGCGGCAAGGGCGGGGCCGAGGACAAGATCGAGGCGATGAAGTCGGCCGGAATTGTCGTCGCCGACAGCCCCGCCGGGCTGGGCCAGGCGGTTCTGAAGGCCATCGGCTGAAGCGTTAACCGGCGGCGTGCCAGCGTCGCCGCGAAGATCAACCGGCCCCCGCCATGGGGGCCTGCGAGGACCGGACAGAGGCCATGACCGAGCAGTCGCCCACCAGCCTGTTCCATTCGTCGTCGTTCCTGCAGGGGCAGAACGCGGCGTTCATCGAGCAGCTCTATGCGCGGTTCAGCGCCGATCCGGCAGCGGTCGATGCGAGCTGGGCGGAGTACTTCCGCGCGCTCGGCGACGCGCCCGCCGATGTGATGCGCGAGGCGACGGGGCCGTCCTGGGCCCGCGCCGACTGGCCCCCGACCCCGCGCGACGACCTCACCTCCGCGCTCGACGGCGACTGGGGCGAACCGGTCGCGCAGAAGATCAGGGCCAAGGCCGAGGACCGCGGGGTCGAGGTGTCCGAGGCGCAGGTCCGCCAGGGTACGCTCGACAGCATGCGCGCGCTGATGCTGATCCGCGCCTACCGCATCCGCGGGCACCTGGCCGCCGATCTCGACCCCTTGCGCCTGACCACGCTGGGCCAGCACCCCGAGCTCGACCCCAAATCCTACGGCTTCACCGACGGCGATCTCGACCGGCCGATCTTTCTGGACAACGTGCTCGGCCTTCAGACTGCGAACCTGCGCGAGATCCTTGCCCTGGTGCGGCGCACCTATTGCGGGACCTTCGCGCTCCAGTACATGCACATCTCGGATCCCGAGCAATCCGCCTGGCTCAAGGAGCGGATCGAAGGCTACGGCAAGGAGATCGCCTTCACCCGCGAGGGGCGCCGCGCGATCCTCAACAAGCTGGTCGAGGCGGAGGGCTACGAAAAGTTCCTCCATGTGAAATACACCGGCACCAAGCGGTTTGGTCTGGACGGGGCCGAGGCCCTGATCCCCGCGATGGAGCAGATCATCAAGCGCGGCGGGCAACTCGGCGTGAAGGAAATCGTGGTGGGCATGCCCCATCGCGGGCGGCTCAACGTGCTCGCCAACGTGCTCGCCAAACCCTACCGGGCGATCTTCAACGAATTCCAGGGCGGCAGCTACAAGCCCGAGGAGGTCGAGGGTTCGGGCGACGTGAAGTATCACCTGGGCGCGTCCTCGGACCGCACGTTTGACGGCAACGTCGTGCACCTGAGCCTGACCGCCAACCCCAGCCATCTCGAGGCGGTGAACCCGGTCGTGCTGGGCAAGGTGCGGGCCAAACAGGCCCAGTGGGGCGACACCGACCGCACGATGGTCCTGCCGGTCCTGCTCCACGGCGATGCCGCCTTTGCAGGACAGGGCGTGGTCGCCGAATGCTTCGGCCTTTCGGGGCTGAAGGGGCACCGGACGGGCGGAACGATCCACATCATCGTGAACAACCAGATCGGCTTCACGACCGCGCCCCACAACAGCCGCTCCAGCCCCTATCCCACCGACATCTCGCTGATGGTCGAGGCCCCGATCTTCCACGTGAACGGCGACGATCCGGAGGCGGTCGTTCATGCGGCGCGGGTGGCGATCGAGTTCCGCCAGAAGTTCCACAAGGACGTGGTACTCGACATCTTCTGCTATCGCCGGTTCGGGCATAACGAGGGCGACGAGCCCATGTTCACCCAGCCGCTGATGTACAAAGAGATCAAGAAGCACAAGACCACGCTTCAGATCTATACCGAGCGCCTGGTGGCCGACGGCCTGATCCCCGAGGGCGAGATCGAGGACATGAAGGCCGCGTTCCAGGCCCGGCTGAACGAGGAGTACGAGGCGGGCAAGGAGTACCGTCCCAACAAGGCCGACTGGCTCGACGGCCGCTGGGCCGGGTTCGGACGCGAGGCGGGCGAATATCAGCGCGGCGAGACCGCGGTCCCGATGGAGACCCTGCGCGAGGTCGGGCGCCGCCTGACCACGCTTCCCGAAAGCTTCCAGCCCCACAAGACGGTCGAGCGCCTGCTCGAGACGCGGCGCGAGATGGTCGAGAGCGGCCGGGGCGTGGACTGGGCCACCGCGGAATCGCTCGCCTTCGGCACCCTGCTGGTCGAGGGCTTTCCGGTCCGCCTGTCGGGCCAGGACGTCACCCGCGGCACGTTCAGCCAGCGCCATTCGGGCATCATCGACCAGGCGACCGAGGAACGGCACCTGCCGCTCAACCATCTCCGCGAGGGGCAGGCGAGCTACGAGGTCATCGATTCGATGCTGTCGGAATACGCGGTCCTGGGGTTCGAATACGGCTACAGCCTGGCCGAACCCAATGCGCTGACGCTGTGGGAGGCGCAGTTCGGCGATTTCGCCAACGGCGCCCAGATCATGATCGACCAGTTCATCAGTTCGGGTGAATCGAAGTGGTTGCGCATGTCGGGCCTGGTCCTGCTGCTGCCCCATGGGTACGAGGGCCAGGGGCCGGAGCATTCCTCGGCCCGGCTGGAGCGCTATCTCCAGTCCTGTGCCGAGGATAACTGGATCGTCGCGAACTGCTCCACGCCCGCGAACTATTTCCACATCCTGCGCCGTCAGATCCATCGCAGCTTCCGCAAGCCGCTGATCCTGATCACACCCAAATCGCTGCTGCGCCACAAGCTCTGCATCTCGACCATGGAGGATCTTGCCTCGGGCTCGTCGTTCCACCG
>JANNOT010000302.1:0-2476 GCA_031399375.1 Paraoceanicella sp. | reverse complement strand
TTTCGCGCGCCCGCGCCCAGCGATATATCCCGCCGGCGGTTGGTGGGGAGGGACGCGATGACCATGCAGGCGGAACCAGCGGCTTCGGTCATGCCCAAGGGTTTTGCGGCGCTCCGCGTCCTGGGCGTGCGGCACTGGACGACCCGGACCTTTGCCTTCACCTGCGAACGGCCGCCGGGGTTCCGGTTCCGGTCCGGCGAATTCGCGATGATCGGTCTGATGGTGGAGGGCAAGCCACTTCTGCGCGCCTACTCCATCGCCTCGCCGTCCTGGGACGACACGCTGGAATTCTATTCGATCAAGGTAGAGGACGGTCCCCTGACCTCGCGCCTTCAGCATGTGGCACCCGGCGAGCACATCGTGATGCGCCCCAAGCCCGTCGGCACACTGGTCCATGACGCGCTGGTGGCGGGACGCCGCCTGATCATGTTCGCAACCGGCACCGGCATCGCCCCCTTTGCCAGCATTATCCGCGACCCCGAGACCTACGAGAAGTTCGACGAGGTCATCCTGACCCACACCTGCCGCGATGTCGCGGAACTCGACTACGGCCACGCGCTCGTCCAGGCAATCCGCGACGACGAAATGCTGGCCGAGGTGGTCGGGGGAAAGCTGCGCCACATCGCGACCACGACCCGCGAGCCTTCGGCCGCCATGGGGCGGATGACCGACTGGTTGCGCGACGGGCGGTTTGCCGCCGCGACCGGCGCGGCGCTCGACCCCGACGGCGACAGGGTGATGATCTGCGGGTCGATGCCTATGCTCATCGAGCACAAGGCGATCTGCGAGGAGGCGGGCATGCGCGAAGGGTCCAATTCCGAACCCGGTGATTTCGTCATCGAGAAGGCGTTTGTGGACTGACGTGTTTGCGCTATGTTCCGCCGTAGAAATAATTGGAGCTCTGCCATGCGCCTTGCCCTCGTGCTCGCCCTTCTCGCCAGTCCGCTGTCCGCCGCCGACTTCCCGCTCGCCGACGGCGCCGAGATCGTCAAGGCAATCTCGGGCAACACCGTCAAGGGAAGCATGGAGGTTGGCGGGCCCTATACCGAGTTCTACGACCGGGACGGCACAATTCGCGGCAAGGATTACACCGGCCGCTGGCGTGTGGAGGGCGACACGATGTGCTTTGCCTACGGCGCCGATCCCGAGACGTGCTGGAACGTCAGCCTGTCCGATGCCCAGGTGACTTGGGTCAGCAACGGGACAGCCGAGGGCGCCGGGACGATCCTAGCCGGAAACCCAAACCGCTACTGATCCGCTACTCGGCAGGCGCGCGCGGGGCGTCCGCCTGGGCGACCTTCGCGTCATATCCCGGGTGCAGCGTGCCGCAGACCCGGTCCCAGAAGCTGAAGAAATTCGCGTAGTTGTAGCGGAAATGCTCGTGGTGCTGGTCGTGGAACGTGGTGCAGACCATGGGCGATGGAAATCGCGTCGAGCGGTCGGCGAAATATTCAAACCCTGCATGGCCGATCTGGCCGTTGACATGGTCCCACACCCGGTGCGCAATCAGGACGACCGGCGCAATTGGCAGCACCAGCGGCGCGATCAGGTAGTAGGACTGCATCGCGAATGCGTCGGGCAGGGTGTCGGAATAGTTCGACCAGACGGTGGGCGCCACGCTGCGGTGATGCCAGAAATGGTGCTTGTAGAGCGCGCGCGTGTGCATCAGGCGGTGGCCCCAGTAGAACCACGCATCGTAGAGCACGAGCGAGACGACGAACATCGCGATGCCGTCCCACCAGCCGACGGTCCCCGCGGGCCAGAGCGTCCAGCCCTTCGCCTGCGCGAAGATCCCCCCCGCAAGGCAGAAGCACGTGACCGTCAGGGATTTCACCGACTGGAGGATCTCGATCCGCGACCGATCCTCTCCCCGTCGCCCGGGCTGGATCCGCCGATTGGGATTGCGCGCATTCAGCCATGTCATCACGCCGCCCTGCGCGAAATAGAGCGCGAGGGTGCCGAAATAGCACGCCGCATAGAGGGGGAGGAACTCGGTCAGCAGGCTCATGACAGCAGACTAACGGGTGCCGCCGCGGGATGAAACCCCGCCGGTGTCGCAGATCACTCCGCCCGTGCGGCCACCAGTCGATAGGCCTGGGCGGTCTCGCTGCCGGCATCGAGCACGAGTTTCCCCGTCACGGTCAGGCGGGAGAATTCCGGCATGTCGCGCAGGCCGAGATCGAGCTCGACTTCGAGCACCGGCCCGTAGCCGCCGCCGCAAAACGGGCAATCGGCAGGGTCGCGGACCAGCACGATCTGCGTGAGAACCTCGCCCGGTGACAGTGGCACGACATAGCCGCTGATCGTGATCTGCGTGCCGTTCGCGGCCGAGAGCGACGGGGCGAACGTCTTGACCACGGTCCAGATGCCGTCCCGTTCGACCTCGGTCACCTGCACCTGGGCCAGAAGGTCCCAGGCCGGGCTGTCCAGAACCATCGGTGCCGGGGGCAGCGGGGTCTGGGTGAAGCCGCCAGCC
>JANNOT010000294.1:0-8516 GCA_031399375.1 Paraoceanicella sp. | reverse complement strand
TGCCCGGTCTGCGCGACGTGACGGATACGTCCCCGGCGTCATCTATGGCGGCGGCCTGGACCCCCAGTCGATCAACATCCGGTTTCCGGCGCTGATCAAGCACCTGAAGGCGGGACATTTCCTGTCCACGCTGATCAACGTCCAGGTCGATGGCGCACGCAACCGCGTGGTCTGCCGCGGTGTGCAGCGCGACGTGGTCAAGGACACGCCGATCCATGTCGATTTCCTGCGCCTGACCGAGGAAAGCCGCGTTGCGCTGATGATCCCGGTGGAGTTCATCAACCACGAGGGCTCGCCCGGGCTGAAGCGTGGCGGCACGCTGACCGTGGTGCGCCCGATGGTCGAGCTGATGGTGACGGCCGGAAACATCCCGGACCACCTGACCATCGACCTCGACGGGACCAATGTCGGTGACGTGTTCAAGATCTCGAACATCGTGCTGCCCGAGGGATCGCGCCCGGTGATCACCGACCGGGACTTCGTCGTGGCCAACCTGACCGCGCCATCGGGCCTGCGGTCCGAGGACAACGAGGACGAGGCGGAATAGCCACCCGTCCCATGCTATGATCGCGCCGCCGACCCCCCCAGGGGACGGCGCGCCTGACCCGGGCGTCGCGCCGGGCCTGATGCCTCATCGTCCTGCCCATGCCCGGGGGGCTAGCGCCCATGCTCCTTTTCGTCGGTCTCGGCAATCCCGGTGCACACTATGCCGGCCATCGCCACAACATTGGCTTCATGGCGCTGGACCGGATCGCGGCCGAGCACGGGTTTTCCCCCTGGCGGGCCAAGTTCCAGGCCGAGCTTGCCGAGGGGCGGCTGGGCGAGACGCGCGTGACGCTGGTCAAGCCCATGGGGTTCATGAACCTGTCGGGCCAGCCTGTGGGCGAGGCGATGCGGTTTCTCAAGCTCGACCCCGCCGCCGTGACCGTGTTCCATGACGAGCTCGACCTCGCCCCCGGGCGCCTGCGGGTCAAGGCGGGGGGCGGGCATGCCGGGCATAACGGGCTGCGCTCGCTCCACCAGCACATCGGCGAGGGGTATGGCCGCGTCCGCCTCGGCATCGGGCATCCGGGGCACAAGGACCGGGTGACGGCCCATGTGCTGAGCGATTTCGCCAAGGGCGAGCGGACCGAGTGGGTGGACCCCCTGGTCGAGGCGGTGTCGGACGCCGCACCGCTCCTCGCCGCGGGAGACGCCGCGGGTTTCCAGAACCGCGTCGCCCTGCGAATGGCCCCGCCCAAGGATCCCGTGGCGCGTGATGTGCCCCATCAGGCCCGCCAGGCGGGGGCCAAGGCGCGGAGCGCCACCCTGCGCGCTGATGCCGCCATGTCGGGCGACGGGCCGCTCGCCCAGCTTCTGCGCCGGTTCCGCAAGGACGGCTGAGCGCCGCCGCCCCGGCCCCCGGGACGGGCACCGGTCAGGATGCGGCGAGCACCCCGGCCGCCGTCGCCTCGTCGGTCACGACGGCGGTCACAAGCCCGCCCATCAGTGCGGCGTGCAGCGGTGCGATCTTTTGCGGACCCGCCCCCGCCACGACGGTCAGGTGGCGCGGCGGCACCTCCAGCGGCAGGCTCGCGACCCGGCGTGTCACCGGGGTGTCGAGCAGCCGCCCCGCGGCGTCGAATGCCCAGCCGGTCATCTCGCCCACCGCCCCGTCCGCGACCAGCGATGCGATGTCCGCGTCCGTCATGAACCCGTCCTGCTGGATCGGCGCGCCCGACCCGATCTCGCTGATCCCGACAAAGCTCGCCCGTGCCTCGGCCCGGAGGCTCGCGAGCACGGCAAACGCGCGCTGGCGCTGGAGCGTCGCGCGCTCCTCCTCGGTCTCGGCGATGACGGGGGCGGGCATCGGGTAGCGCCGGGCGCCGATGCGGTCGGCCAGGCGCATGACCACGTCATAGGGGCTCGCCTGCCCCCCCGCGGCCATGGAGCCCACGAGCGACATGATACGGTGCTGGGGCCGCTCGATGCTCTCCATCTCCTCGACCGCCGCGCGCATGGTGCGCCCGGTGCCCACGCAGACGACGACAGGCGTCTTGCTGGCCAGCACCCGCCCCAGACGCCCGGCCAGGGCCACCGCCACGCCCCCCTGCGCCGCGGGCGCGGCGCGGTCGGTCGGCACCACGTCGCAGAAGCTGAGCCCGTGGCGCGCCGCGAGCGCCTCGGACAGCACCATGCAGGTGGCGATGGGATGGTCGAGCCGGAACTTGATGAGCTTTTCGGCCTGGGCAAAGGCGACCAGCCGCTGGACTGCCTGCCGCGACAGGTCAAGCTGAAGCGCGATCTCGTCCTGGGTCCGCCCGGCGATGAAGTAGAGCCAGGCGGCGCGCGCCGCATCCTCGCGCCGTTTGTCGACCGGCGGCCCCGTATCCTCCATCCATCCGTCCCCTAGCGGCCCTGGCCCGAGCATACGCCCGATCCGCGGGGATATGCAAAAGCGTGTCACCGCTTGACACGACTCAGGGTTTGCGCGAACGATTGCCCCCAATCAGGGCAATTGCTCAAACCACCTGAGGGAGGAACACCCGTGACCACACTCTCCCGCCTCGGCTTCGCCGCAGGCGTCCTTCTCGCGACATCGTCGCTCGTGTCGGCAGAGACGCTGACCATCGCCACCGTGAACAACGGCGACATGATCCGGATGCAGAAGCTGACGGATGCCTTTACCGCCGAGCATCCCGACATCACGCTTGAATGGGTGACGCTCGAGGAGAACGTGCTGCGCCAGCGCGTGACCACCGACATCGCCACCAAGGGCGGGCAGTACGACGTGCTGACCATCGGCACCTACGAGGTGCCGATCTGGGCCAAGCAGGGCTGGCTCGTTCCGCTGGAATTCGACGCGGCCTATGACGTCGATGACCTGCTGCCCGCGATCCGCGACGGCCTGACCGTGGATGGCAAGCTCTACGCCGCGCCCTTCTACGGCGAAAGCTCGATGGTCATGTACCGCAAGGATCTGTTCGAGGCCGCGGGCCTGACCATGCCCGACGCGCCCACCTGGACCTTCATCGCCGACGCGGCGCGCAAGATCACCAACAAGGATGGCGAGATCTACGGGATCTGCCTGCGTGGCAAGGCGGGCTGGGGCGAGAACATGGCGTTCCTGACCGCGACCGCCAACAGCTTCGGCGCCCGCTGGTTCGACGAGAACTGGAACCCCCAGTTCGACAGCGCGGCCTGGAAGACGACGCTCGATTTCTACATCAGCCTGATGCAGGACGCGGGTCCCCCCGGCGCCTCGTCCAACGGGTTCAACGAGAACCTCGCGCTGTTCCAGTCGGGCAAGTGCGGCATGTGGATCGACGCGACGGTCGCGGCGTCCTTTGTGACCAACCCGGCCGAAAGCACGGTCGCGGACAAGGTGGGCTTCGCGCTCGCCCCCGATAACGGCCTGGGCAAGCGGGGCAACTGGCTCTGGGCCTGGTCGCTCGGCATTCCCGCGGGCAGCGAGAAGATCGAGGCCGCGACGACCTTCATCGCCTGGGCGACGGGCAAGGGCTATACCGAGCTCGTGGCCGAGAAGGAGGGCTGGGCGAACGTGCCCCCCGGTACCCGCACCTCGCTCTACGAGAACGCGGCCTACCAGGCGGCGGCCCCCTTTGCCGCGATGACGCTCGACAGCATCAAGGCGGCCAACCCGTCCCAGCCCACCGTGGACCCGGTTCCTTACGTGGGTGTGCAGTTCGTGGCGATCCCGGAATTCCAGGGTATCGGCACGGCGGTCGGCCAGCAGTTCTCGGCGGCACTCGCCGGCACGACCTCGGTCGATGACGCGCTTGCCAACGCCCAGGCGCTGACCAAGCGCGAGATGATCAAGGGCGGCTACATCAAGTAGCACCGCGCCTGCGCCCTTCCCCGGTTGCCGGGGAAGGGGTCCCGCGCCTGGCGTGTTTGACCACGGTGCCGTCCGGCCCCGTATCGCCAAGTCCGCTGCGCGCCCCGCCCTCAACCCGAGGCAGCCATGGCCACCGCCCATACCCGCGCCACCGCCCGCCTGATGCTCTCGCCCGCAATCATCCTGCTCTTTGCCTGGATGATCGTTCCCCTGGCGCTGACGCTCTATTTTTCATTCCTGCGCTACAACCTGCTGATGCCGGGGACCGAGGCATGGGCGGGCTTTTTCAACTACGAATTCTTCCTGACCGACCCGGCGTTCTTCGATGCGCTGACCAACACGATCCTGCTGGTGGTGGGCGTGCTCGCGATCACGCTGATCGGGGGGACCTGTCTCGCGCTGCTGATGGACCAGCCGTTCTGGGGCCAGGGGATCGTGCGGCTGCTGGTGATCGCGCCGTTCTTCGTCATGCCGACCGTGTCGGCGCTGGTGTGGAAGAACATGCTGATGGACCCGGTCAACGGGCTCTTCAGCCACGTCGCGCGGTTTGTCGGGGCAGAGCCGGTCACCTGGCTCTCCACCCTCCCGCTTCTCTCCATCGTGTTCATCGTGGCGTGGCAATGGCTGCCCTTCGCCACGCTGATCCTGCTCACCTCGCTGCAATCGCTGGACCAGGAGCAGAAGGATGCGGCCGAGATGGACGGGGCGGGGCCGGTCTCGGTCTTCATCCACATCACGCTGCCCCATCTCGCCCGTGCGCTGACGGTTGTGATGCTGATCGAGACGATCTTCCTCCTGTCGGTCTTTGCCGAGATCCTGGTGACCACCAATGGCGGCCCGGGGACGGCGAGCACCAATATCAGCTACCTGATCTATGCCCAGGCGCTGCTCCAGTACGATGTGGGCGGGGCGTCGGCGGGGGGTATCATCGCCGTGATCCTGGCCAACATCGTCGCGATCTTCCTGGTCCGGATGATCGGCAAGAACCTGGAGGCGTAAGGTCATGGCCCGCGAATCGTCACCCCGGCGCAAGGCGTTCTTCACCCTGGTCGGCTGGGGGATCGGGCTCACGCTCTTCTTCCCCATCCTCTGGACGATCATCACCAGCTTCAAGACCGAGGGCGAGGCCATCGCCTCGCCCCCCTCGTTCCTCTTCTTCGACTGGACGCTCGAGAACTACTTCGAGGTTCAGGAGCGGTCGAACTACCTGCGCTTTGCGATGAACTCGATCATCATCTCGGTCGGCTCGGCCCTGCTCGGGCTCCTGATCGCGATTCCCGCCGCCTGGTCCATGGCCTTTGCGCCGGCAAAGCGGACCAAGGACATCCTGATGTGGATGCTCTCGACCAAGATGATGCCCGCGGTCGGCGTGCTGGTGCCGATCTACCTCATCTTCCGCGACTGGGGGCTTCTGGACACGCGCATCGGGCTGGTCGTCGTGCTGATGCTGATGAACCTGCCGATCATCGTCTGGATGCTTTTCACCTACTTCAAGGAAATCCCTGGGGAAATCCTGGAAGCGGCGCGGATGGACGGGGCCACCCTGGGCAAGGAGGTGGTCTACATCCTTGCCCCCATGGCCGTGCCGGGGATCGCATCCACGCTCCTGCTCAACATCATCCTTGCGTGGAACGAGGCGTTCTGGACCCTCAACCTCACGTCGGTCAACGCAGCACCGCTGACGGCATTCATCGCGTCCTATTCCTCGCCCGAGGGGCTGTTCTGGGCCAAGCTCTCGGCCGCCTCGACCCTCGCCATCGCGCCCATCCTGGTGATGGGCTGGTTCAGCCAGAAACAACTCGTCCGCGGCCTGACCTTCGGCGCGGTGAAATAGGGGCACGTCATGGGACGCATCACGCTCAAGGGCGTCAAGAAGACGTTCGGCGGGGTCAACGTGATCCCGGGGGTGGACCTCGACATCGGGGATGGGGAATTCGTGGTGTTCGTCGGCCCGTCGGGTTGCGGAAAATCCACGCTCCTGCGGCTGATCGCGGGGCTTGAGGATGTCTCGGGCGGGGCGATCGAGATCGACGGGCGCCCCGCGACGGACCTGCCCCCCGCGCGGCGGGGCCTCGCCATGGTGTTCCAGTCCTACGCGCTCTACCCGCACATGAGCGTCTACAGGAACATCGCGTTTCCGCTGAAGATGGCGGGGATGGACAAGGCGGCCATCGACGCAAAGGTGCGCGGGGCGGCGGCGACGCTGAACCTGACCAACTACCTCGACCGCAAGCCCGGGCAGCTTTCGGGCGGCCAGCGCCAGCGGGTTGCGATCGGCCGGGCCATCGTGCGCGAGCCTGCGGCGTTCCTGTTCGATGAGCCACTGTCGAACCTCGATGCGGCGCTGCGCGTCAACATGCGCCTGGAGATCTCCGAGCTGCACCAGACGCTCAAGACCACGATGGTCTACGTGACCCATGACCAGGTCGAGGCGATGACCATGGCCGACAAGATCGTGGTCCTGAATGCCGGGCGGATCGAGCAGGTGGGCAGCCCGCTCGACCTCTACCGCGCGCCCGCGAACCTCTTCGTCGCGGGCTTCATCGGCTCGCCCAAGATGAACCTCATCGCAGGCGAGGCGGCAGCCCGGCATGGCGCGGGGACGATCGGGGTGCGGCCCGAGCACCTCCAGCTTTCGACCACCGGCGGCGAGTGGCAGGGCACGGTCGGCGTCGCCGAGCATCTGGGGTCGGACACCTTTCTCCATGTCCATGTGGACGGGATCGGCGCGATCACGACGCGCATCGGCGGCGAGGTGGGGGTGGGGCATGGCGATCGCGTCTACCTGACCCCGCCGCCCGAGCGCATCCACCGCTTCGGCACCGACGGGCAGGCGCTCTGATGGACCGGCTTGCGGGCAAGCATGCCCTGATCACCGGGGCCGCGCGGGGAATCGGCCTCAGCTTTGCGCGCGCCTATGCCGACGAGGGCGCGCATGTCGTCCTGGGCGACATCGACCTTGCCCGCGCCACGGCCGAGGCGGCGGGGATCCGAGGGGCCCGCGCCGTCCGGCTCGACGTCACGGACCAGGGCTCTATCGACGCGGCCATGGCCGACATGGCCGCCCATGGCGGCATCGACATCCTCGTGAACAACGCCGCGCTCTTCGACCTCGCCCCCATTGTGGAGATCACCCGCGCGTCCTATGACCGGCTTTTTGCCGTCAACGTCGGGGGCGCGCTCTTCACCCTTCAGGCCGCGGCGCGGCTTATGATCGATCAGGGGCGCGGCGGCAGGATCGTGAACATGGCAAGCCAAGCGGGGCGCCGGGGCGAGGCGCTGGTGGGCGTCTACTGCGCCACCAAGGCCGCGGTGATCAGCCTGACCCAGTCCGCGGGCCTCAACCTGATCGCCCACCGCATCAACGTGAATGCCATCGCCCCGGGCGTGGTCGATGGCGAACATTGGGACCATGTCGACGCGCTCTTCGCCCGCCACGAAGGGCTCGCGCCCGGCGAGAAGAAGGCCCGGGTGGGCGCCGCCGTCCCGTATGGCCGGATGGGCACGGCGGCGGACCTGGTCGGCATGGCGATCTTCCTCGCAGGACCCGAATCGGACTACGTGGTCGCACAGACCTACAATGTCGATGGCGGGAACTGGATGAGCTGATGGCAGGCGCGATCCTCTGGGACATGGACGGCACGCTGGTGGACAGCGAGCCCCTGCACGTCGCGGCGCTGGAGGCGGCGCTGGAGACCCAGGGCCTTGTCGCGCCGCCCGCGTTCCATCATCTGACCATCGGGATGGATGCGCGCGCGGTCCATGCCTGGTGCCGCGAGAACCTTGGGTTGACGCTCGCGCTGCCCGAATGGCTGGTGCTGAAATACCGGACCTATTTCCGGCTGGTGGTGGACCTCGTGCCGCGCGAGGGCGCGTGCGATCTGTTCCGCGCCCTGCGCGCGGACGGGGTGCGGCAGGCGGTCGTCTCGAACTCCGACCGGATGGTGGTCACGGCGAACCTCGATGCCGTGGGCCTGACGATCCCGGGCATGGTCACCGTCAGCCGCAACGACGTGCGCGAGGGCAAGCCCGCCCCGGAGCCCTTCCTGCGGGCGGCCCATCTGCTGGGCGTCGATCCTGCGGACTGCACGGCGGTCGAGGACAGCGCGACGGGCGCACGGGCCGGGGTCGCGGCGGGGATGCGCACGCTCTTCTGGCCGCAGGTTCCGACGCCGACCCCGCCTGGTGCGATCCGGATCGCATCGCTTGGCGCGCTCGAAACCCATCTGCGCGAAGGACACCCGGCATGAGCCTGCCCCTTTCCCTCGATGCCCTCGGTCGGCTGCCGGGGGGCGTCACGGGGCCGCGCTATGCCCGGGCCGACCTGTCGCCGGGCATTGTGCATATCGGGACGGGAAATTTCCACCGCGCGCACCAGGCGGTCTATCTCGACGACTTGCTGAACCTCGGCGGTCACCGCGACTGGGGGCTGGTCGGGGCGGGCGTGCGCCCGGCCGATGCGAGGATGCGCGCGGTGCTCGGCCAGCAGGACTGGCTGACGACGGTCGTGGAACTGGAACCCGGGGCGAATGCCGCCCGGGTGACCGGGGCCATGATCGGCTTCGCAGGGATTGCCCCCGACAACGCCCCCCTGATCGCGGCCATGGCCGATCCGCGGATCCGCATCGTGTCGCTGACCGTGACCGAGGGGGGGTATTTCATCGACCCCGCCACCGGC
>JANNOT010000097.1:0-15872 GCA_031399375.1 Paraoceanicella sp. | reverse complement strand
CCCGTCGCTGACGCTTGTTCCTGCCCTTGTGGGCAGCGGGGCGGAGGTGCGGGTGACCGATCCCGAAGGGCGCAAGGAGGGCGAGGCCCTGCTGCCCGGCGTGCACTGGTGCCGCGATGCCTACGAGGCCGCGGCCGAGGCCGATGCCGTGGTGATCGTGACCGAGTGGAACGAGTTCCGCGCCCTCGACCTGACCCGGCTGGCCCAGTCGATGCGCGCGCCGCGCATGGCCGACCTGCGCAACATCTACACCCCGGCCACGGCGCGCGAGGCGGGGTTCACCTATGTATCGGTGGGCCGGGGCTAAAGCGCCACGGCCTGGCAGCGCTGGTTGCGCACGCGCAGGGCGTCACAGGCGGCTTCCGCCTTGGCGCGCGTCAGCCCGGTCAGGCGCGCACGGTAAAGCGTGACCCCGCTGACCTGCGTCCGCGTGACCGCGGGCTTGGCCCCGCGCAGCGGCGCAAGCCCGGCCTTTGCCATGCGGGCGGCGATCCGCTGGGCATAGGTCTTGTCCTTGAATGCCCCAAGCTGCACCGCCCACCCTGCCCGGGCCGGGGTTGCGGACTGCGCCTTGGTCGCGACCGCGATGGGGGCAAAGGGTTTGGCGCGCGGCCGGTCGGACCGCGGGACCGCGGCAGCACTTGCCACGACCACCGGCGCCGCGGCCACTGGCGCCACGATGGGCGGCGCAGGGCGCTCGGCGGCGGCGGCCGGTCCGGCGACCGCATTTCCCAAGGCCTCAACCGACCGGGCAAGCAGGGTGTCGGGCGGTGTCCCGCGCGGCCTGGGGCGCTGCACCGCGACAACCGCTGGATCGGCCAGCGGTCGCGGGCGGACCACGGCGACCGCGGCGGGTGCGGTGCGGAACCCGAGGTCGAGCAGCTCCGCCACCCGGGCGTTGCGCGTGCGCGAGCTGCGCCCGCCGAAGACCACCGCAATCACCCGCTCCTCTCCCCGCTCGGCCGATGCGACGAGGTTGTAGCCGGCGGCGTTGGTGTATCCGGTCTTGATCCCATCCGCGCCGCGATAGGTCTGCAGCATCCTGTTGGTGGTGTAGAGCGTGCGCCCCGTGCTCTTGACCTCCGTCCGGCCGAAGATCGGGTAATACTGCGGGAAATCGTAAAACAGCCTGCGGCCCAGGATGGCCATGTCCCGCGCCGAGGAATAGTGGCCGGAGAGGCTTAGCCCGTGGGCATTGCGAAAGCTCGAATTGCGCATGCCGAGCGCCGCGGCGCGGGCCGTCATCATGCGCCCGAATTCGCGTTCGCTGCCCCCGACCGCCTCGCTGAGCGCGGTCGCGGCGTCATTGGCGGATTTTACCGCCGCAGCCCGGACCAGATCCATCACCCGGGCCTTCTGACCCGCCCGCAACCCCAGGCGCGTGGGCGGCTCGGCTGCGGCATTGGCGGAGATCGTGACCATCTGGTCGGGCTTCAGCCGCCCGGACTGGAGCGCCTCGAACACGAGATACAGGGTCATCATCTTGGTGAGCGATGCGGGGTGAAGGCGGGCATCGGCATTTTCGGCATGGAGGATGCGTCCGTCGCGGGCGTCCATGACGACCGCCGCATAGGGCGCTGCCTGAAGCGTCATGCCGACGCAGACGAGAATCAGCACAGGGACGACCCTGCGCCAGAAAACTGTGAACATCGGTTGTCTCCGATGGCTGCCCGATCGCCTCGCGTGCAGACTCTTTGCGACGACCGATTGCCGCCATGGCCCGCTACGCACTTCAGAACGAACCGTAGCATATTGATGCGGCAATGCAAATCCGATTTGCGTCGATTCCGTCGGACCTGAACCGCGCCATGTTGCAATGCAGCAAAACCCCTTGACGCGCCGCAGCGAAGTTCCTAGATAGAGGCCACAGTACACGACCCCCGCGGGCATGGGCCCGCCCAGACCAACCGGAGGATGCCCCAATGAATGTTTTCCCGCCCGAAATGTCCAACACCACCGCCGACGCGACTGCCGCGATGACCGAAGCGAGCCAGAAGGTCGAGGCGTTTGCCCATGACACGTCCAAGACGATGACCGAACAGTTCGACAAACTGACCCGCGGGTTCGAGACCGCGACCGCCTTCAACAAGGACACCATGGATGCCATGGTCAAATCCTCGGAGATCGCGTCGAAGGCGGTCGAGGGGATCAATGCGGAATTCGTCGGGTTCTCCAAGCGCAGCTTCGAGCATGGCGTTGCGGCGGCGAAGGACTTCGCGTCGGCCCGGAACGTTTCGGAACTGTTCCAGAAGCAGGCCGATTTTGCCCGCAGCGCGATGGACAGCTTCGTGTCCCATTCGACCAAGCTCAACGAGATGATGATGAGCGCCACGAAGTCGGCGGTGGAGCCGATCGGGGCGCGCTTCTCTGCGGCGACCGAGGTGTTCAAGGGCTTCACCGCCTGACACCCGCGCCGCTCGCGCGACGGCGAAAGGGGGCCTCGGCCCCCTTTTTTCTTGGGCGCCACGGAATATATGATTGTCACAGGAATCGCCCTGCAGGACCGTATTTTCCGCCCATGATGGATCTGGATGCCCGATGCGCCGCCGTCTCTCCGCCCCCCGGCAATGATCGGGACGGCGAGACGGGCGTGGCCACCCAGACCAAGCCCAAGACGCAGCGCCCCCCGCTCTACAAGGTGCTGCTGTTGAACGACGACTACACGCCGATGGAATTCGTGGTGCATGTGCTGGAGCGGTTCTTCGGCATCACCCACCAGCATGCCGTCGAACTGATGCTGACCGTCCACCGCAAGGGCGTCGCCGTGGTGGGGGTGTTTTCCTTCGAGATCGCAGAGACCAAGGTCACCCAGGTCATGGACTATGCCAGGCGCAACCAGCACCCGCTCCAGTGCACGATGGAGAAGGAATAGGGGTGTCCACATCCCCTGCCCCGGCCCTGCCACCCGATCGCGCCCGGTTTCACAAATTTTTCACCCCGCACGGGCCGCGCCATGATGCGGGGCTGACAGAACCAAGATTTAATGCTGAAATCCTAGCGTCAGGGGACACGCCCGGCTGAATCGCGGGCATCTTCGGGCATGGCCTTCGGCAAGGGAGTCTCTGATGCCGTCCTTCTCCAAAACCCTCGAGGCCGCAATCCACAACGCTCTCGCGCTCGCCAACACCCGGCGGCACGAGCTGGCGACGCTCGAACACCTGCTGCTGGCCCTGATCGACGATCCCGACGCCGCCCGCGTGATGAAGGCCTGCGGCGTCAATCTCGACGAGCTTGGCCGCACGCTGACGAAATTCATCGACGAGGAGCTTGACGCCCTCGTCTCCGAGCTCGAGAAATCCGAGGCGGCGCCCACGACCGGCTTCCAGCGCGTGATCCAGCGCGCCGCGATCCATGTCCAGAGCTCGGGGCGCACCGAAGTCACGGGGGCCAACGTCCTCGTCGCGATTTTCGCGGAACGCGAAAGCCATGCCGCGTATTTCCTGCAAGAGCAGGACATGACCCGTTACGACGCCGTCAACTACATTTCCCACGGTGTGGCGAAGAATCCGAGCTTTGGGGAGCAGCGTCCCGTCCGCGGTACCGATGAGGAGATCGAAGAAGTGGCTCCACCGCCTGGCGACGAGAAACGGGAAAAAGCGCTCGACAAATACTGCGTGAATCTCAACGAAAAGTCGAAGAAGGGCGGCGTGGACCCCCTGATCGGCCGGGCGCTTGAGGTGGAGCGTTGCATTCAGGTCCTGTGTCGGCGCCGCAAGAACAATCCCCTGCTGGTGGGCGACCCCGGCGTGGGCAAGACGGCGATTGCCGAGGGGCTCGCCCGCAAGATCGTCGAGGGCGAGACCCCGCAGATCCTCGCCAAGGCCACCATCTTCTCGCTCGACATGGGCGCGCTGCTGGCGGGCACCCGCTACCGCGGCGATTTCGAAGAGCGGCTGAAGGCCGTGGTGAAGGAGCTGGAGGAGCATCCCGACGCCATCCTCTTCATCGACGAGATCCACACGGTGATCGGCGCGGGCGCGACCTCGGGCGGGGCGATGGATGCGTCCAACCTGCTGAAGCCCGCGCTCCAGAACGGCTCGCTGCGCTGCATGGGCTCGACCACCTACAAGGAATACCGCCAGCATTTCGAAAAGGACCGCGCCCTGTCGCGCCGGTTCCAGAAGATCGACGTGAACGAGCCCACGGTCGATGACACGATCAAGATCCTCAAGGGCCTGAAGCCCTATTTCGAGGAGCATCACGACATCCGCTACACCGCCGAGGCGATCAAGTCGGCCGTGGACCTGTCGGCCCGCTACATCCACGACCGCAAGCTGCCCGACAAGGCGATCGACGTGATCGACGAGGCGGGCGCGGCCCAGCATCTCCTGCCCGAGAGCAAGCGGCGCAAGACGATCACCGCCAAGGAGATCGAGGAGGTCGTGGCCAAGATCGCCCGCATCCCGCCCAAGAACGTCTCCAAGGACGATGCGGAGGTGCTGCGCGATCTCGAGGCATCGCTGAAGCGCGTGGTCTTCGGCCAGGACGCCGCGATCGACGCCCTCGCCTCGGCGATCAAGCTCAGCCGCGCGGGCCTGCGCGAGCCGGAGAAGCCGATCGGCAACTACCTCTTTGCCGGGCCGACGGGCGTGGGCAAGACCGAGGTGGCCAAGCAGCTCGCCGACACGCTCGGGGTCGAACTGCTGCGCTTTGACATGTCGGAATACATGGAAAAGCACGCGGTCAGCCGCCTGATCGGCGCGCCCCCTGGCTATGTCGGCTTCGACCAGGGCGGGCTCCTGACCGACGGGGTCGACCAGCACCCCCATTGCGTGCTCCTGCTCGACGAGATCGAAAAGGCGCACCCGGATGTCTACAACATCCTGCTCCAGGTCATGGACCACGGGAAGCTGACCGACCATAACGGGCGGCAGGTCGATTTCCGCAATGTGGTCCTGATCATGACCTCGAATGCTGGCGCCCAGGAACTGGCGCGCACCGCCATCGGGTTCGGGCGCGACCGGCGCGAGGGCGAGGATACGGCCGCGATCGAGCGGATGTTCAGCCCCGAGTTCCGCAACCGGCTGGACGCCACCATCAGCTTCCGCCCCCTGCCCAGGGAGGTCATCCTCCAGGTGGTGGAAAAGTTCGTACTCCAGCTCGAGGCGCAGCTTCTGGACCGCAACGTGCATATCGAGCTTTCCCCCGAAGCGGCCGAATGGCTGGGGGAAAAGGGTTACGATGATCGGATGGGGGCCCGGCCGCTGTCGCGCGTCATCCAGGAACACATCAAGAAGCCGCTGGCCGAGGAGCTGCTGTTCGGCAAGCTCGCCAAGGGCGGCGTGGTGCGCATCGCCGTCAAGGGTGACGGCCTAAGCCTCGAGGTGCTTCCGCCGGAGAAGCCAAAACTCGCTGCCGGCAAGCCACCGCTCCTGACCGCGGAGTGACGCGCACCGCCGTGCCAGATCCCGGGGGGCGTCCCGGGGTCTGGTAACCGGCGTCTCCGGAGATGGATCGGCCATCTGCGATGACGGGGATACGGCAGCACCGCCGGTTTCGCGGATGACAGTGGGTGGTCGCCAACCGTGGGCCCGGCACCCACGGTATGGGCCAGCGCCACGGTCATAATTGCAGGACCGCCCAACGGGCATCGTCGCTCGACGACGATCCCAGGGTACCTGCCCGATCAGCGCTCCGTGAACTTCAGTTCGATCCGGCGGTTGCGCGCCCGTGCCTCGGCCGTGTCGGCGGGGTCGAGCGGCTGGAACTCGCCGAAGCCGTTGGCCGACAGCCGGTTGGCGGGCAGCCCCTCGGCACCCGCGAGATAGCGCACGACGGACAGGGCGCGGGCCTGGCTCAGCTCCCAATTGTCCGCGTAGCGCCCGCCGCGCAGGGGGATGTTGTCGGTGTGGCCGTCCACCCGCAGAATCCAGTCGATGCCCTCGGGGATCTGGCCCGCGACCTCGCGGATCACGCCCGCGACGCGGCCGACCTGCACCTGTCCTTCGAAGGAAAGGTCAGCGGACCCTGGCGGGAAGAGCACCTCGGAGGAAAAGACGAACCGGTCGCCCACGACCTGCACCCCCTCGCGCGTGCCGAGGATTTCTCGCGTGCGCCCGAAGAATTCCGACCGGGCGCGGCGCAGATCCTGGGCCTCGGCCTCGAGAAGCGCCTTCTCGCGCGCTTCGACCTCGGCGCGGGCACGCTGTTCCGCGGCAACCTGGGCGAGCGCGGTGTTGAGCTGGGTGCCGAGCGCCTGGACCTGGACGTCCGCCTCCGCATCCCGGGCAGCGGATGCATCGAGCAGGGCCTGGAGCGACGAAAGCTGCTGGCGGAGCGCCGCCGTCTGCTGGTTCAGAAGCGCGACGCGCCGCTGGTCTTCGGTCGAGGCCGCGCGCTCCTGCGCCAGGACCTCGTTGGCCTTTGCGAGGGCGAGGCGGTTCTGCTCGATCTCGCTCAGGTCGTCCGCCCGGGCCGTCTCTGCCTGACGGCGCGCAGCGTCGGCCGCGGCGAGCAGGGTCAGCGTTTCCTCCGCCCGCTTCCGCTCGGCTTCGAGCTGAAGCGTCATGGCGGTCAGCTCCGCATCGGCAGACTGCAGGCGCTCGCGCAGCGCGTCGGCGGCCGCCGCCTCGGCCGCCGCCAGCTTCTCGGCATCGCTCAGGTCCACGGCGGTAGCGCTCGCCTGGGCCTCGAGGGTCTCGAACCGCGACAGAAGCGCGGCGGCAGCGGCAGCCTCGCGTACCCGCGCGGCCTCCGCGTCGGTCAGCCTCGCCTGGGTGTCGGCGAGCGCCGCATCCTGGCTGTCGTTGCGGGTGCGCAGGTCGGCGACCATGGCCTCGAGCGCCTCGCGCCGGGCGGCGGCAAGACGTGCCGCCTCGGCCTGTGCGTCGATCTCGGTCCGCAGGGCCGCGAGGCTCAGCTCCATTGCCTCCCTCTCGCTCAGCGCCTGGGCCCGCTCGCCCGCCAGCCGATCGACCGCGGCGCGTGCGGTTTCCAACCCCCCGGTCAGCTCGGTGTTGCGCGCGATCAGGCTTGCCACCTGCTCCTCGAAGCTCGCGATCCGCGCGGCCTGGTCGCTGCGCTGTGCGATCAGGCTTTCGATCAGCAACGCCTGCTGGGACGTGAGGTTGCGCGACGAGGCGAGCGTAGCGTTGAGCTGGCCGAGCTCGGCGGTCAGCTCGGTCGAGCGCGTCTGTTCGAGCCCGAGCGCCCGCGCCAGGCTCGCCACCTCGCCGCCCAGCCGGTCGAGCTCGCGGTCCTGCCCGGTGATCGTATCGCTCAGCACGTATTGCACAACCATCAGGATCGACAGCACGAACACGACGACCAGCAGCAGCGCGGTCATCGCATCGACGAATCCCGGCCAGATATTGGCCTCGAACCGCCGCCCCGACCTGCGCGCGAGCGCCATGGGTCAGCGCCCCTCGCCGCGGGCGAGGCCGGTGATGGCGCGCGACAGGGTGTTGAGCTCGGTGCGCAATTCGGCTACCGCGTCCTGGCGCCCCACCGACATCTCCTCGAGGATGCGCAGCAGCTGGAGGTCGATGTTGCGCAGGCGTGCGCGGTTTTCCGTATCGATCTCGCTATCCTCGGTGTCGCGCGCCTTCATCCGCGCAGCCACGTCGGCCTGGGACGCCGCAATCCGCTCCAGGATCGGGGCGGTCTCGGTCGGCGGACGCTGGGCGGACAGCCGTTCGACCAGCGTGGTGACGGCGCCGGTCAGGTCGGACAGGCGCGCGTCGCTTTCCTTCCGCCCGTCCTCGGCGCGCGCGAGCAGGTCCGCAAGCGTCTCGATCTGCCGCTGGGACGCATCGAGCAGCGTGATCACCGCACCCGCGTTTGCCGCCGACCCCTCGCTGTCCCCGCCACCCAGGCCGATGCGGGTGATGGAGGACAGCCATTCCTCCAGCTCGCGGTAAAAGCGGTTCTGCCCGTGCCCCGCAAAAAGCTCCAGCAGCCCCAGCACCAGCGATCCCGCAAGCCCCAGGAGCGAGGTGGAGAATGCGGTCCCCATCCCGCCGAGCTGGCTTTCAAGCCCGCTCATCAGCCGCCCAAACACCTGGACCGCCACCTCCCCCTCACGCGGGGCGAGGCTGCGGATCGTGTCCACGACGCCGGGAATCGTGTTGGCCAGACCCCAGAACGTCCCCAGAAGGCCGAGAAAGATCAGCAGATTGGTGATGTAGCGCGTGATGTCGCGCACCTCGTCCAGCCGCGTGGCGACCGTGTCGAGGATCGAGCGGGTGGACGACGCGGTCAGAAGCCTGCGCGCGTCCTTGCCCCGCAGGAGCGCCGCGAGCGAGGCCAGAAGCTGCGGCGGCCGGGTGAAGTCATGCCCGGGCCGGTCGAGGGCGAACCCCTCGATCCAGCTCACCGCGCTGAAGAGCTGGAACACCTGCCAGAAGCAGGCGAGCACCCCGATCAGGAACACGCCCGCGATGAACCCGCTCAAAATGATGTTCGCCTCGAACACCCGCAGCACCGGCACGTAGATCACCGTCACGCCCGCAACCACGAGCACCAGGATGACCAGCATCGCGACGATCTGACGGATCGGTTGCGAGAAATGCGGGTCGCTGTCCCGGTCCAGCATCATCGTGTGCGTCATGCCCTGCCTCTGTGGCCTCGGGGCGCAACATACTGGGGTGGCAGGATTTCGCCAACACTCCATTGCGTGTGCCATTGCACCCCCGCGGCGGGCGGGCCAAACTCCGCGCAAACCCCGCGGGAGGATCGCCATGCCCTTCGAATCCGTCGGCGTCACCGTGCTGGTGATCCTCGCGGTTGCGCTGATCCTGATCTTCCTGATGGTGAAATCGGTGCCCCAGGGCGAGGAATGGACCGTCGAGCGCTTCGGCCGCTATACCCGCACGCTGCGCCCCGGGCTCAACTTCCTGATCCCGGTCTTTGACCGCGTGGGCTCCAAGCTCGGGATGATGGAGACATTGCTGGAGATCGACCCGCAGGAGGTGATCACCAAGGACAACGCCATGGTGCGCGCCGACGGGGTCGCGTTCTACCAGGTGATCGACGCAGCCCAGGCGGCGTACGAGGTCAAGAACCTCGAACAGGCGCTCAACAACCTCGCGCAGACCAACATCCGCTCCGTCATCGGGTCGATGGATCTGGACGAGGTGCTGTCGAACCGCGATGCCATCAACGGCAGGCTGCTCGGCGTCATCGACCAGGCATCCTCGCCCTGGGGGATCAAGGTCACGCGGGTGGAGATCAAGGATCTGACCCCGCCCCCCGACATCACCGAGGCGATGGCGCGCCAGCTCAAGGCCGAGCGGCTGAAGCGCGCGGAGATCCTCCAGGCCGAGGGCGAGAAGCAGGCGGCGATCCTGAAGGCCGAAGGGGTGCGCGAAAGCCAGATCCGCGAGGCGGAGGGGCGCCGCCAGGCGGCCTTCCTCGACGCCGAGGCGCGCGAGCGGTCGGCCCAGGCCGAGGCCGAGGCGACGCGCATGGTCTCGACCGCCATCGCGGCGGGCGATGTGCAGGCGATCAACTATTTCGTGGCGCTGAAATACACCGAGGCGCTGCGGGCCATCGCCGGCGCGCCGAACGCCAAGACGATCATGATCCCGCTGGAGGCGACGGGGGTGATCGGGTCGATCGCCGGCATCGCCGATCTCGCCCGTGCCGCGGACCGCAGCCGGGGCTGACGGATGCTCGACGCGCTCAACGCCCTGTCGCCCTGGTGGTGGGTCGCCCTCGGCATCGGGCTGATCGGGGCGGAGATGATCGTGCCTGCGTTCTTCCTGATCTGGCCGGGGCTCGCGGCACTGGTCCTGGCGGGGGTGCTCCTGGTTGTGCCGGGTCTGGCGGGGAATGTGCAGGTCACGCTCTTTGCCGTCCTCGCGGTCGTGGCGACCTTCGCGGGACGGGGGATTGTCCGCCGCCGGGGCCAACCGGGCAGCGACCAGCCCGGGCTGAACCGGCGGACCGAGGCGCTGGTGGGCCGCCGCGGCGTGCTCGTCGGACCCCGCGGCCCCGACGAGGCCGAGGTGGAGGTGGAGGGCGTCCGCTGGACCGCGCGCATGGTGGTCCCCTGCCTGCCCCCGGGGCGGTCGTCCGCGTGACGGGGTACGAGGGGACGGTGCTCCATGTGGTGGCGGAGGAGGCGTGACCAGCCGCACGCGCCTTGCAGCCTGGGCCGCGACCACGGGGCGGGCGCTGGTCGCGGGTGGGGTCCTTCTCGGGGCCCCACTCGATCGCGCGGCGGCCCAGGAGGCGTGCGCGACCTACACGGTCGTGCCGGGCGACACGCTGCGGGCGATCGGCATCCGGGCGTTCGGCACCGACCGGGCGGACCAGATCTATGCGGCGAACCGCGACATCCTGCGCTCGCCCGATGCGATCGAGGTGGGCCAGGTGCTGCGCCTGCCCTGCGCCGATGGCAGCCTGCCGATCGGGCAGGAGGCGCTGCGCGCGCTCCAGCCCGCGGACCCGCGGATCGCCCTGACCGCCCTGCCCCCCTTCGTGACCGAGGATGGGGCGGGGATCCTGGTCGAGGCGCTGGAGCGCGGGTTCGCCTATGCCGGTGCGGCCCTGCCCGCGCGCGCGCCCGGCCCCCCCGCGACCGGCGATGTGCGGTTCGCGGTCCTGCAACCCGTCTGCGCCGGGCGCGACATTTCGGACGCGGACCGCGCGCTCTGCAGCGACTATGTCTTTTCCCAACCGCTGGGGGAGCTGCGCTACGCGCTCCTGACGCGGGCGGATGGCGCGTTCGCGCGCGCACGGCGCCTCGCGGCCCTGGACGGCGCCCGGTTCTGCGTGGCCGCAGGCTACCGCGGCCCCGATCCCGCGGCCGCAAGCCTGGTGCCCGCGGGGGCGGCCGCGGTCCGGATGCCCGACTGCCCCGCGGCGGTGGCGCGGGGCGCGGCCGACGTGGCGCTGGTGAACGGCGACGTGACGGCGCCCCCGGGGCTCGTGGCCCTCGCCCCCCTCGCCCAGACCCGGGCGGTCGTCATCGCGGCCCCGCGGGGCCCCGCGGCGGCGGCCCTGCTGGCCCGGTTGACCGCGGCCCTTGTCCCCGTCCTCGCCGCCCCGGACTGGCCCGCCCTGCGCGATGCGTCCCCGCCCTGACAGGCGCACGGGCGCGTGCTAGCGTCAGGGGATGGTGATCGGGGGCTGCCACTGGAACCGCTGGGGCTGGGCCGTGCTGACCGCGGCGGCCCCTGCCATGGTCTACTACGCGCTCTTCGGCCTGGTGTTCGACACCCTGACGCCGGATCTGACGCGGCTCGGTGGCATCGCGCTGACATTCCTGTGGGAAACCACGCCGCCGGCGGAGCGGGCCGCAGTTCTGGCGGCCGATATCGCGGCACGCTACCGGATCGGGATCGCCATCGTCGGGATCGCCGTGGTTTCGGCGGCCGCGCTCGTGGTGGGGGGCGCGCGCGTCCTGCGTCCCTATCCCGACTGGGTCAAGGGCGCGGCGGCGGCGGTAGCCATGGCGGCGGGGGGGCTCGGCTGGTGGGAGCAATGGGGGAACCGGTTGCGCCATGTCCTGGCCGACTGCAGTCCGGCCGAGCGTGCGGCGCTCTGCCCGCTCGACCTGGCCGTGGCGCGGCCCGGGGGCGTGCTGGACGCGGACGTGCTCGCCCATGTGCAGCTTCTGATCAGCGGCGCCTCGATCCTGGGGGTTGGCGCGTCGGGGGTCCTGGTGCTCGGGCTTGTGGCGCTCGCCGCGCCCGGACGCGACCCGCCCGACGCCACGACCGAGCCCGCGGCTGTCCCCCCGGCGCAGCGCAAGGTGACGATCGACCAGCTGTCGCCCGACCGGCTGCGCCAGCGGATCCAGGGGTTCGGGATGACGATCACGCTCGCGGCCGTGCTCCTCAGCTTTTCCGTCGCGGCCGTCCATGGGTTCTACAGCTGGGCCGCGGCCCTGGTCGCGCCGCCCGCCGCGGTCCCGCTCGGCCAGCTCGCGCTCGCCGCCGCGACCTATTGGGGCGGGGTCTATACGGCCATCACACTCCTGACGGCCCTGCCCTGCGCAATGGGCATCTATGCCGATGTGCGCCGCGCCTCGACCCGCGCCACCACGAGCTATGCCGAGCGTGTGGCGTGGGAAAAGGCCGAGGGCGTCGCGTTCGAGCCGCTGAAGGGGCTGAGCGCCGTGATCCTCGCCGCAGGCCCGCTCGTCACCGCCCCGGTGCTCGACGCGCTGAAGGGCGCGCTCGGCTGACCCCTTGACGCCGCACCCGGGGCACGGGAACAGTCGCGGCGGTCCTGCGACGGGGGAGTGGCGATGACCGAGACGTTCCGCAGGGTGTTCGGCGCGGCCAAGCCCGTGATCGCCATGGTGCATCTGGGGGCGCTGCCGGGGGCGCCGCTCTTCGATCCGGGTCGCGGCATCGACGGGCTGGTGGCGGATGCGGCCGCGGATCTCGCCGCACTCCAGTCCGCGGGCGTGGATGCGGTGATGTTCGGCAACGAGAACGACCGCCCCTACGAATTCCGGGTGGACCCGGCCTCGACCGCCACGATGGCCTATGTGATCGGCCGCCTGCGGCCGCAGATCACGGTGCCATTCGGCGTCAACATGCTCTGGGATCCCATGAGCACCGTCGCCCTCGCCGCCGCGACCGGGGCGGGCTTCGCGCGTGAGATCTTCACCGGCAGCTATGCGTCCGACATGGGACCGTGGAACCCGGATGCAGGGGCCGCGCTGCGCTATCGCGCGCGGCTGGGACGGGGCGATCTCGCGCTGCTCTTCAACGTGTCGGCGGAATTCGCATGGTCGCTCGATCGCCGGTCGCTGGCCGACCGCGCCCGCAGCGCGGTGTTCTCCTCGATCCCCGACGCGGTGCTCGTCTCGGGCGCCATCACCGGCGAGGCGGCTGAGATGGCGGAGCTGGAGGCGGTCAAAGCCGCCCTTCCCGCTACGCCCGTGCTGGCCAATACCGGGGTGAAGCATACGACCGTGGCCGAGGTGCTGAGCATCGCCGATGGCTGCGTCGTGGGCTCGGCGCTGAAGGAGGGGGGCGTGACCTGGAACAAGGTCGATCCCGCCCGCGCGGCCGAGTTCATGCGCATCGCCCGCCTCGCCCGGGACGGCTGAGGGTGGAGGGGCTGGTCCGCGACCTCTGCCTCATTCCCGGGCTGTCGGGGCATGAGGGGGCGGTGCGGCGGCATCTCGCGGGGCTTTTGGACGCGACAGGGATCGCGCACCGCACCGACCGGCTGGGAAACCTGACGGCGAGGGTGCCGGGCGACCCAGCGGCGCCATCTGTCCTGCTGATCGCCCACATGGACCAGATCGGGATGCTGGTGCGCCGGATCGAATCCGACGGGCTGATCCGGGTCGAAAAGATCGGCGGGCTGCCCGAGCGGGCCTTGCCCGGACAGGCGGTGCTGGTCGGGGACCTGCCCGGGATCATCGGGCACAAGAGCCACCACGCGACCCCGCCCGAGGAACGCGCGCGCCCCGTGCCGCTTGCCGAGACCGTCATCGATGCAGGTTTCGCCTCGGCCGCCGAGGCCCGCGCAGCAGGGGTGGAGATCGGGACGCCGGTGGTCTACGCCCCGTCCTTCACCCGGCTCGCAGGCAGCCGGATCGCCGCGACCACGCTCGACGACCGCGCCGCCTGTGCGGTCCTGATCGCGGTTGCGCGCGCGATCGCCGCGGCCCCGGTGCCCCCGACCGTGCACCTTCTCTTCTCGGTGCAGGAGGAGTTCAACATCCGCGGCGCCCTGCCCGCCGCCCGGGCTGCCGCGCCCGACATCTGCGTGCAGCTCGACCTGATGCTCGCCACCGACACACCCGACATGGCCGGGCGCGGCGAGATGCGGCTGGGGGCCGGGCCGGGCATGGGGCTCTATTCGTTCCATGGGCGCGGCACGCTGAACGGGCTCCTCCCGCACCCCGCGCTGGTGCGCCTTGCGGCGCAGACCGCGGCCGCCGAGGGCATCCCGCTCCAGCGCAGCGTGCAGGCGGGCGTGCTGACCGAGACGGCATATGTGCAGATCGAGGGCGCGGGCGTTGCCTGCCTCGAGCTCGGCTTCCCCTGCCGCTACGCCCACTCGCCCCGCGAACTGTGCGATCTGGCCGACCTGACGGCGCTCGCGCGGCTCGTGATCGCCATGCTGGAGCGGATCGGACCGGGCTTCGCGCTCAGCCGGGACTGATCACTTCACCGCCCCCGCCGTCATCCCCTTGATGATGTAGCGCTCGAGCACGATCCCGATCACGACCAGCGGCGCGATGGCGACGGTGGAGAGCGCCGCCATCGACCACCAGTTGATCCCCTGGCTGCCGGTCTGGCTCGCCACCATGACCGGCAGGGTCTTGGCGTCGGTGGACGTGAGAAGTGCTGCGAAGAAGTATTCGTTCCAGCAGAGCACGAGCGCGAGGATGAAGGCCGCGACCATCCCCGGCAGCGCGATCGGCAGCACGATGCGGATGAACGCGCCCCAAATCGACAGCCCGTCCACGAGCGCCGCCTCCTCCAGCTCCACCGGGATCCCCTCGAACTGGTCGCGCATGATCCAGACCACGATGGGCAGGACCATGAGCGCATAGAGCAGGATCAGCCCGATGGTGGTGTCGAGAAGTGCAAGTTCCCGGTAGAGCACGAGGAAGGGTAGGGCGAGCACCACGGGCGGCAGGATGAGCTGGCTGAGGAAGAAGAACGAGATGTCCTTGTTGCGCATCCAGAGGAACCGGTAGCTGAACCGGCTGAGGCCATAGGCCGCCAGCGACCCGATGACCACCGCCAGCGTCGCCGCGCCCGCCGAGGTGACGACCGAGTTCCAGATCCGCTTCAGGAACTCCTCCCGCGCGGTCGACGTGCGAAAGAGCATGTCGGGCGACAGGCCGAGCGACTGGAACCCACGCCATTTCGGGTCGAAATCGATCCAGGGCAGGATGTTGCCCCGCTGCACGTCCACCGCGACCTTGAACGACGTCGTGACGGTCCAGAAGATGGGAAAAAGGCAGATGAACGCCCAGAGGATCAGGAGGAGATAGACCCAGAGCCGCGCGCCCCGACCCTCGCCGCCCTCGCCCTCGGCGCTCATGCCCCCTCCCGCCGCACGAGCCGCCGCGCGAGGTTCAGGAGCAGGGTGACGAAGACGATGATGAGCACCAGATAGACCATGGCGAGCATGGTTCCGTAGCCCACGTTCGACCGGTCGCGATATTCGCGAAAGATGAAGCTCGTGACCGTGTCCGTCGCCCCACCCGGACCGCCGGATGTGACGTTGATGACGATATCTGCGAGCTTGAGCTTGAAGATAATGCGCAGCAGCACCGCCGTGATGCTGACGGGCAGCATCAGCGGGAAGGTGATCTTCCAGAACATCTGCCAGCCCGACGCGCCATCGACCTTCGCCGCCTCCATCACCTCGCGCGGCAGGGCCTGGAGCCCCGCCAGCAGCATGATCATCATGAACGGGATGAACATCCACGCGTCCATGATCATGATCGACACGATCGCCACCTCGGGCGTCGCGAAGAAGGCCGGGTTCTCCCACCCCAGCCAGCGGGCGAAATTGGCGATGGGGCCGAAGCGGTTCTCCATCAGCGATTTGCCGATCATCCAGCTGACCGCCACGGGCGACAGCATGAAGGGCAGCAGGAACACCACGCGAAAGAACTTGCGTGCCCGGATCTGGGCGTTGAGCAACAGCGCGAGGCCGAAGGCGATGGCGTATTCCACCAGCACCGCGGCAGTGTAGATCAGCATGTTGATCAGGGCATTGCGGTAATAGTCATCGCCCAGCATTTGCCAGAAATTGGCCAGCCCGTTGAACTTGCGCCCCTCGAACGACGACAGGTTCCAGTCCGTCAGCGCGATATAGACCCCGAAGGCGGTCGGGAACACCACCATCGCGATCGTGAAGAGCACCGCGGGCATCACGAACAGCGCGCGCTTGCCCTGCTCGCCGCGGATCAGGACCTCGCCCACACCCATTGCGATCGC
>JANNOT010000167.1:0-6826 GCA_031399375.1 Paraoceanicella sp. | reverse complement strand
CCCCACTGCTGCCTCCCGTAGGAGTCTGGGCCGTGTCTCAGTCCCAGTGTGGCTGATCATCCTCTCAAACCAGCTATGGATCGTCGGCTTGGTAGGCCATTACCCCACCAACTACCTAATCCAACGCGGGCCGATCCTTCGCCGATAAATCTTTCCCCCCCCATATCCACTACAGGAGGGCGTATGCGGTATTGCCCCAAGTTTCCCTGGTATATTCCGCAGCAAAGGGCACGTTCCCACGCGTTACTCACCCGTCCGCCGCTCCCCCTTGCGAGGGCGCTCGACTTGCATGTGTTAGGCCTGCCGCCAGCGTTCGTTCTGAGCCAGGATCAAACTCTCAAGTTGAAACTGCACTAGGCAGTATCCTTGACAAGACGTCCCTCGCACATCAGCCCATCCAGCAGGTCGCCCCACCAAACAGGCGTCATCCACCCAGTCCCAAGTTCCCCCAGGACCAAGCGTGAAGCTGACTTCCCCGCATCATCGGAGCTCACACCCCTAGCAAGGTCAAGATATGCAGAAGGCGCGTCCGTCGAAACAGACAAACACCAAACCACCCACATATCCCTTCTTCAAATGTATGAAAGGATTCAAAGAGCTGCGACCGTTTCCGATCCACCGCCCCGGGTTTCCCCGTCGTCGGTGAGCGCGCTATATAGGCAGATTCGCCGGGGGTCGCAACAGGAAAATTTTGTCCCTTGGGTCAAATTCTTCCGGCAGCCCTCCCTGACGATTCCGTCAGGTGTCGTGACGGGCACGACGAACGACGCCGTGCTGTGCACTGCCATCCGGACCGCGTCGCAATGCCGGCCAGAGACGAGGATCAGGATCGCGCCGCAAGCATCTCGCGCAGCTTCATGTAGAGGAGCACCAGCACGAGGCAGAGCGTCACGCCGTTTGCCACGATGAGCGGGGCCTGGTCGAGCGCCCAGCCATAGGCGAGCCAGAGCGTAATCCCGCTGACCATCGCCAGCAGCATCGGCAGCGACAGATCCCGGGCCGACTGGCTGGTCCAGGTCTTGATCACCTGCGGAAGGAACGCAAACGTGGTCAGAGCGGCCGCAACGAAGCCGACCAGATCTATGGTAGTCGTCATGACCGCCTGTCCGAAGGAATTGTGCTTGTGCGCTGGAACATAAGGTAGCCCGGCGTCCCGATCCAGCCTCCAGGTCCTGAGAATTGTGCAGGTCCGGGTTGTGCAGCGCGCAGGACAGGGTTGCAGCGCGCGCGACGCCATCATGGCCGCCACAGCGTCTCGAACTCGCGCCATTCCCCCTTGCTCATCCCGCTATCCGCCTGCTCCACCACCTCGCCGGCCAGCATGCGGCGCAGGACGTCGAGGCCGCGGGCGGACAGCTGCGCGCCCCCCATGCGGTAGTCGGCGAAAGCCGCGTGGGCAAGCGGCACCCAATCCGCGACGATCGCGGCAATGGCGTCGGCATAGACCCGGATCTCGTACTGCGCATGGGCATCGGCGCGCAGGCGCAGGAAGTGGAATAGGTTGTGCAGGTCCGTCTTCCAGTACCATTGCGTATAGGTGCTCATCGGCAGCGTCATGCGGGCCAGCTCACGCGCGAGGCCCTGCTGGTCGTCCTGCGCCAGCATGGCCTCATAATGGTCGAACGCCCGCTCGGCATCGCCGCGAAGCAGGCGCAGGACGCGCTCTGCCTCCGCCCCCTCCAGCGCCAGCCCCCGGCCCTGGTTGTTCACCACGGATTGCGCCGCAAGCTGGTCGGGCGCGGGGGTGTAGAATTCCCGGTCGAGGATCGAGTAGCGCGCGGAATATTCGTTCACATTGGCCGTGCGGTGCCGGATCCACTGGCGCGCCACGAACACGGGCAGCTTCACGTGCAGCTTGATCTCGCACATCTCGAACGGGGTCGTGTGCCAGTGCCGCATCAGGTAGCGGATCAGTCCCGCATCGTCCCGCGCGGTTTTCGTCCCCGCGCCGTAGGACACCCGCGCGGCCTGCACGATTGCCGCATCGTCGCCCATGTAATCGACCACCCGCACGAACCCGTGGTCGAGCACGGGGTGGACGCGGTGCAGATGCGCCTCCATCCCCGGGGCCACCGCGCGCAGGGTCGGTGCGGGCTCGGCCCGTGCGGCGTCGATTTCCGCCTGTTGTTCGGGCGTGATCGGCATATCTTTCTCTCCTGACGATCCCCGCCGGGGATTCGGTCCACCTACATCTTGATGCCTGCACGGGAGACACCGCAACATGAAGATAGAGTACCTCCACACCATGGTGCGGGTCAGCGACATAGACGCGTCCAAGCGCTTCTACTGCGACCTTTTGGGGCTGGAGGAGATCCGCCGGATCGAGAACGAGGCGGGCCGCTTCACGCTCGTGTTCCTCGCGCCCCCGGGCCAGCCCGAGGCGCCGGTCGAGCTGACCTGGAACTGGGACGAGGGTGGCTATGGCGGCGGGCGCAATTTCGGCCATCTCGCCTACGGGGTCGACGATATCTATGGGATGTGCCAGCGGCTGATGGATGCGGGCGTCACGATCAATCGTCCCCCCCGGGACGGCCGCATGGCGTTCGTCCGCTCGCCGGACAACGTGTCCATTGAACTCCTCCAGATCGGCGATGCCCGGCCGCCGGCGGAGCCCTGGTCGAGCATGGCCAACACCGGGGTGTGGTGATCCGCGCCGCCGCAGCCTTGCTCGCCCTCGGGCTGGTCCCGGCGCCTGCCGCGGCCTGCGACCTGGCCATTGCGCTCGCGCTCGACATCTCGAATTCGGTCAACGGGTGGGAATACGACATCCAGCTGGGCGGGATCGTCGCCGCGCTGAAGGATGAGGAGATCCGGGCGGCGGTGGACGAGATCGCGCCGGTCTACGTCACGGTCTACGAATGGTCGGGGCGGGTGCAGCAGGACACGATCGCGGACTGGACGCGGCTCGACGGGGCCGAGGACATGGACGCGCTCGCCCAGCTTCTGTCCCAGCACGGGCGGGGCTACGAATTCTTTCCCACCGCGATCGGGCGGGCGATCGAATTCGGCGTCGCGCGGTTCGGCGCCCTGCCCGAGCCCTGCGACCGGCGGATCATCGACATCTCGGGCGACGGGGTGAACAATCAGGATCCCCCTGCCCGCGTGTTCCACGCCCTGGCCGATGCTGCGGGCGTGACGATCAACGCGCTCGTCATCAAGGGCGCCTTTCCCGATCCGGAGCTGCACTACCGGTCCGAGGTCATCCACGGCCCGGGCGCGTTCCTGCTCGTCGCCGAGACGGGGTTCCAGGACTATCCCGAGCTGATCAAGCGCAAGCTCCTGCGCGAACTGCGCCCCGAGGTCATCCTCGGCGCGGCCCCCCCCTTCCCCTCGGCCAAGGGGCGGCCTATATTCAACGTGTTCCGCGAGGGACTATGGCAATAAACGCGCACGCAATACACGGATCGGACCCGGGGGCGGTACCCGGCGACTCCACCACAAACCCCGTTCATTGGCGGGCCTGGGGTCGAAACAGGATCGACGGACGTCTAAAGGTGTTAGCTTTCGCTCGGTGAGGTACCACCGTTATCGGTCCAAAACGTACAGTTGCCAATGACAACCGTGCACCGGTGGCGCTGGCTGCGTAAGCAGTCTGCAATGCCGAAAATGAAGCCCTAGCGCTTTGCAGCGTTAGGCGGGGTTCGCAGGCACCTGGCAACAGAAGCCTGCACTTTTCCCATGCTGTCGCACGGCCTTGGGGTCGGGCTGGGACACAATCCCGATGACCGTCCGGCGCCCCTTTCCTCGCACCGCGAATCGTTTATGGTCGGCTCACACGCAATGCGAGCGCCCCGGATGCCCCCTGCCGGCTTCAACTACGGCCTGATGATGCAGAGCGCGCTGCGCAGCATGATCGTCGATATCCTGTCCCAGGTCGCGGCGCGGGGCCTGCCAGGGCGCCACCATTTCTTCATCACGTTCGACACCATGCATCCCGGGGTCGACATCGCGGACTGGCTGAAAAAGCGCTACCCGTCCGAAATGACCATCGTCATCCAGGAATGGTTCGCGGATCTGGCCGTGGCCGGCGACCGGTTTTCGGTGACGCTCAATTTTGGCGACCAGCCGGAACGGCTCGTGGTCCCGCTGGATGCCATCAAGACCTTCGTCGATCCGTCTGTCGAATTCGGCCTGCGGTTTGATCCCCATGACGGACCGGGGGGCGACGATGACGGGCCGGACAAGCCCGCACGGCCGGTGTCCGATCCGCCGCGTCACCCGTCCACGGCGGCCGATGTGGTGCGGCTCGACCGGTTCCGTCGCCACTGACCCCGCACAATTGTTTACGCGCGGCGTTGTGCCGGGCCGGGCGGACGGCTACATCCGCCCCACCCGGGCAACGCCACAGAACAGAGTCATGTCAGCTGATCCAAAGACCGAAGACCGCGGCCATCTGGGCCCTTTTCTTGCCCAGCTATTCCGGCGGCCCACCAAGATCGTGGCACTCGCCCCGTCCTCGTCCGGTCTCGCGCGGGCGATGGTCGAGGGCATAGGCCCCGATACCGGCGCCGTCGTGGAGCTTGGCTCGGGAACGGGCAAGATCACCGACTTCATCCTCGCCCGCGGCGTGCCCGAGGACAAGCTCGCGCTGTTCGAGATCAACGAGGCGTTCACCGACCGTCTGCGCCGCCGCTATCCGCGCGCGCAATTGATGCCCATCAGCGCGGGCCGGGTCGAAGAGGCGCCGTTCGACAACGTGGGCGCCGTGATCAGCGGCCTGCCCCTGCTCTCGATGCCCGTCGAGCTTCAGCGCGACATCGTCGGCGGCGCCTTTCGCCTGATGCGCCCGGGGGGGATCTTCGTCCAGTTCACCTACGGATTCCGCCCCCCGGTCGAGCGTGGCGTGCGCGAGGGGCTCCAGCTTCGCTGGACCCGGTCGCACACGATCTGGATGAACCTGCCGCCGGCGCAGGTCTATACCTTCCGCCAGGGGTGACGCGGCAGTATACCCCCTGAGGCCACGCCGCAGGAGGATGCCGCCATGACCGCCACCCGGACCGGAACCCGCACGGAAACCGACAGCTTCGGCCCGCTCGAGGTTCCCGTCGACCGCTACTGGGGCGCGCAGACCCAGCGGTCCATCGTGAATTTCCCCATCGGAGGGGAGCGTCAGCCCATCGCGGTCGTCCGCGCGCTCGGCGTCATCAAGCGGGCGGCGGCCGCGGCGAACATGGCGCTCGGGCATCTCGACCCCGCGCTTGGACGCGCGATCGTCCAGGCGGCGGGCGAGGTTGCGGCCGGTGCGCTCGACGATCACTTCCCCCTGGTGGTCTGGCAGACCGGGTCCGGCACCCAGACCAACATGAACGCCAACGAGGTGATCTCGAACCGCGCGATCGAGATCCTGGGGGGCGCGATGGGGTCGAAGTCGCCGGTCCACCCCAACGACCACGTCAACATGTCCCAGTCGTCCAACGACACCTACCCGACCGCGATGCATGTCGCAGCGGCGGTGACGGCGACCACCGTGACAATCCCGGGGCTGGAGCGGCTGCATGCAGCACTCGCCGCGAAATCCGCGGCCTTCGCCCACATCATCAAGATCGGGCGGACCCATACCCAGGACGCGACGCCCCTGACCCTCGGGCAGGAGTTCGGCGGCTACGCGTTCCAGGTCGAACAGGGGATCCGCCGGGTCAGGGCGGCGCTCGGCAACATCTGGCCGCTCGCCCAGGGCGGCACGGCGGTCGGGACCGGTCTGAACACCCTGCCCGGCTTTGCCGAAAAGGTGGCGGCAGAGATCGCCGACATGACCGGCCTGCCCTTCGTCACCGCACCCAACAAGTTCGAGGCGCTCGCGGCCCATGACGCCATCGTCGAGATGTCGGGCGCGCTCAAGACCGTCGCCGTTTCGCTCTTCAAGATCGCCAACGACATCCGCCTGCTGGGCTCGGGTCCCCGCTGCGGCCTGGGCGAGCTGATCCTGCCCGAGAACGAGCCCGGATCCTCGATCATGCCCGGCAAGGTCAACCCGACCCAATGCGAGGCGCTGACGATGGTCTGCGCCCAGGTGATGGGCAACGACGCCGGCATCGGCTTCGCCGGGTCCCAGGGCCATTTCGAGCTCAACGTCTACAAGCCCATGATGATCTACAACCTCCTCCAGTCCCTGCAGCTGATCGGCGACGCCGCGGCCGCGTTCACCGACAATTGCGTGGTGGGGATCGCGGCGGACGAGGCGCGGATCTCCAAACTGATGTGGGAAAGCCTGATGCTGGTGACGGCGCTCGCCCCCGAAATCGGCTACGACAATGCAGCGAAGGTGGCCAAAACCGCCCACAAGAACGGCACGACCCTGAAGGAGGAGGCGGTCCGTCTCGGGTTCGTCGATGCAGCGACCTTCGACCGGATCGTGCAGCCCCAGGAGATGCTGGGCCCGAAGGCTTAGGGGGAGGCTCGCAACCGAGCGACCGTTCCCTGCCTCCCCGGGCGCAGATGACCCGTTTCATGCGGGACGAGCCGGCCGGGCGACCAATCCGAAGGTCCCCGACCCTGGGGGTCCGCGGCGGGCTGCCGGTTCAGATTCTCTCGACCGTCGCCTTATCGGGATAGGAGGCGATGTGCTCCCGGATTGCCGAAACGGCCGGATCGGGCACCTCGTACGACCAGGCCGCGTTCTCGATCAGACCGCCGCGCTCGGCGATGTGGAAATGCGCCGCCTGCCCCTTCCACGGCCTGACCTGACTGACCTGACCCCCATCGCTCATCCGGCAGCGACTGGAATCGCGGGGTTAGGATTTCGCGTGCCGGGGCCGTGAGCAACGGGCATCGGCGCGCAGCTTTTCAGGTGGCGCAGCGCCGATGCCCGTTGCGGGCGCAACGTCTC
>JANNOT010000153.1:0-7654 GCA_031399375.1 Paraoceanicella sp. | reverse complement strand
ATCCAGATGAGTTCGGTCGACCCGCCGCCGATGTCGAAGACCAGCAGATGCTCCGCCTCCGGGCAGACGAGGGGGGCGCAGGACGTCATCGCCAGCCGCGCCTCCAGCTCGGGCGCAATGATCTCGAGCACGAGCCCGGTTTCGCGCGCCACCCGCGCCACAAGCTCGGGCCCGTTGCGGGCCTGACGGCAGGCCTCGGTGGCGACGAGGTGCATGCGGCCGACATCGTGCCGCTTAAGCCGCTCTGCGCAAAGCCGCATGGTCCGCAGCACCCGCTCCACCCCGCCGCCCGACAGCGTGCCAGTGCGCTCCAGATCGGGGCCGAGGGTGACGGGACGCGACACGCTCTCGATCACGTCGAACCCCGACGGGGTGGGACGCGCCACGAGCATGCGACAGTTGTTGGTGCCCAGGTCGAGTGCGGCATAGGCCGTGGGGCGCGCCGAGCCCGCAGGACGGGGCGGATGGCCCTGGCGCTGTCGGTCGCGCGCCGTCGGGCGCGGTGTCTGGCACAGCTCTTGGCTGCCCGGTGAAATCGACATGGACGCCCTGGCGTTTGGGGCGGGCCGGGCAGGCGCCCGGTTGCCCGTTCACCACAGACGATTGCATCGCAGGCGCAGAGTCAAGAACCCCGCGGGCGGCTCAGCCGCAGCCGTTCGCGGCGACGCGGAGCGGGCGCGCCTCGATCCCCAGGGCCCGACAGATGTCGAATGTCAGATCGGGGTTGTTGAGGGTGTAGAAGTGCAGATGCCCCACCCCCTCGGTCCGGAGCCGGTCGCATTGGTCGGCGGCGGTCGCCACGGCGAGCACGAACGCCTCCTCGGCCGTCTCGGCCCGTGCAAAGGCGCGGGCAAGGAACTCGGGCACCCTGGCGCCGCAGCGGGCGGCAAAACCGCTCATCTTGGCGAAATTCTCGATGGGCAGGATCCCCGGATGGATGGGCACCCCGATCCCCGCCCGGGCCGCCCGGTCGCGAAAGCGCAGGTAGAGCGCGGTATCAAAGCAGAACTGGGTGATGGCCGCCGTGGCCCCGGCATCGACCTTGCGCTTGAGCGCGTCGAGATCGGCCTCGGGCGATGGTGCCTCGGGGTGCACCTCGGGGTAGGCGCCGACATAGATGTCGCCGACCCCGTCCGCGCGCAGGGCCTCGACCAGTTCGGCCGCCGAGGCGAACCCGTCGGGATGGGGTTCGAAGCGCTCCGCCCCCTTGGGCGGATCGCCGCGCAGGGCGACAACCGCGCGCGCGCCGACCCGGGCGTAGCCCCGCGCGACCTCCAGCGTTTCGTCCCGCGTCGCCCCGACACAGGTCAGGTGACCCGCCACGGGCAGGCGCGCCCGGTCGCGGATGGTCTGGATCGCGGCCATCGTGCGCTCGCGCGTCGTCCCGCCCGCGCCATAGGTGACCGAGACGAAGCGCGGCCCGAGCGGGGCGAGCCGTTCGACCGACCGCCAGAGCCGGGCGGACGCCTCGGGGCTGTGGGGGGGGAAGAACTCGAAGCTCACGCTCGGCTGCGGGGCCGACTCGGTCCTGGCGGTCATGACATATCCTTCCGTCGTCCCGGGGGACGCTTTTTTGGACCGTAGGCGGCCAATTGCGACGCTTCAAGGGGAAAAGGCGACGCAGATGCCTGCACCTCGCCCCGCGGCGCAGCGGGCGATGTCGCAAATCCGCGGGGCTTGGTCGCCGGGGCGCGGCACCGGCCCGCGCCCCGCGCTAGAACGTCGGGGAGGACAGGAGGGACCGCGTGGCCGACGTCACCATCGTCTATTGGCGGGACATCCCGGCACAAGTGATCGTGGGCAGGGGCCGCCGCGCGTCAAAGACGCCATTGCCCGAGCGCTTCGAGCAGGCCATCGACCGCTGCGCGATGAAGGTTGGCGCGGCCGGATCGGACGCCTATCTCGCCGAATGGCGCAAGGCCGATCCCTACGCGGTCGCAGGCGAGGAGCCCGTGGTTGCCGCAGCCGAAGCCGCGCGCATCGATGCCGACTACCCGCCCGAAAAGCTCCGGGCCCTGATTGCGACCGATGGCTGGGCGATGGCCGAGGGGCCCAGCCAGGACCATGGCCCGGCAAACGACTGAGGGGACGACGATGGCGCGCATCCTGGGCTTCGGCCGCAAGACCGAGACGACCGGCTCCGCCGCCCTTGCCGCGTTGCTCGAAGGGTTTTCGATCGAGGTCATGCCCCGCACGGCCGAGAAAATCGCCGATTTCCGCGACATCCTGCCCGCGGGTACCCGGGTCTACATCGCCCATATCGATGGCACGCCGATCGCCGACATGGTGCGCACCGCCGCCCGGCTGCGCGCCGAGGGCTTTCCCGTGATGCCCCACCTGCCCGCCCGGGTGATCGCGACCCGCGCTGTGCTCGGGGACTGGGTGCGGCGCTATGCCGATGCGGGCGTCGATCAGGCGCTGCTGCTGGCCGGTGGCATGACCGAGGTCCGGGGCGAGCTGGAAAACTCCATGCAGCTTCTCGAAACCGGGCTCTTCGACCGCTTCGGTTTCACCCGGCTGCATGTGGCGGGCCATCCGGAGGGGAACCGGGACATCGACCCCGACGGCTCGGACCGCGCGATCATGGACGCGCTGCGCTGGAAGAACGCCTTCGCCGAGCGCACGGATGCCACCATGGCCATCGCGACGCAGTTCTGCTTCGAGGCCGCGCCGGTCATCGCCTGGGCGGAGCGTCTGCGGGCCGAGGGCATCCGCCTTCCCATCCATATCGGCGTGGCGGGGCCGGCGAAGCTCCAGACCCTGATCAAGTTCGCCATGTCCTGCGGGGTAGGCGCGTCGCTGCGGGTTCTCACGCGCCGGGCGGCGGACGTGACCAAACTCCTCCTCCCCTTCACCCCGTTCGAGGTGCTGGACGCCCTTGCCGCGCACCGCGCCGCAACCCCGGGCTTTCCCATTGAGGCGGTGCATTTCTTTCCCCTCGGCGGCATCGGTGCGACGGGCGATTTCGTCCGCGACCACGGGCGGGGCAGGCAGGCCGGGATGCAGGCCCGCGCCTGATGGGGGCGCTGCTCTTCGACCTCGACGGCACGCTGCTCGATACGGACGCGCTGCACCACGGTGCCTTCGCGGACATTCTCGCGGAGCGGGCACGCACCCTGAGCGTCGAGGATTACCGCACCCACATCATGGGGCATCCCAACCAGGCGATCCTCGAGCGGTTCTTTCCAGACGAAGCACCCGGGCATGCCGCCATCATGGCGCGCAAGGATGCGATGGTGATGGACCGGATGGGCGGCGCGCTGGCGCCCACGCCCGGCATTCACGCCCTTCTGGACCGTGCGGCCGCCTGGGGCTGGGGGGTCGCCGTCGTGACGAACGCCCCGCGCGCGGTTGCCGTGCGCATGCTTGCGGCGACCGGGCTCGCCCCGCGCCTGCCCACGCTCGTCATCGGTGACGAATGCGCGGCGCCCAAGCCCGACCCCGCACCCTACCGGACGGCCATGGCGCTGCTCGGCGCCGCACCTCGCGACAGCGTCGCCTTCGAGGATTCGCTCTCGGGGCTTGCGGCCGCCGTCGCATCCGGGGCCTATACGATCGGCATGACCGGGGCACTGGACGCTGCGCGGCTTCGCGGCGCGGGGGCCCACGCCACGGTCGCCGATTTCACCGACGCGGGGCTGCTCGCCCATCTGCAAACCATGAAAGACCGCCGCCCATGACCCGCACCATCGTCGAGTCGAAAACCCGGACCGTCATCATCGGCTTTGACCAGCCGTTCTGCGTGATCGGCGAACGGATCAACCCGACCGGGCGCAAGAAGCTCGCGGCCGAGCTCGAGGCCGGGGATTTTTCGACCGTCGAGAAGGATGCGCTGGAGCAGGTGGCCTGCGGCGCCTTGATGCTCGATGTGAACGCGGGCGTCGTCTACAACTCCAACCCCAATCCCAACGAGACCGAGCCGCCGCTGATGCGCCGGATGATCGAGCTGGTGCAGGGGCTGGTGGACGTGCCGCTCTCCATCGACAGCTCCGTCCCCGCAGCGCTCCTCGCGGGGCTCGAGGCCGCCCAGGGCCGCCCCCTCCTGAACTCCGTCACGGGCGAGGAGGAGCGGATGGAGCTTGTCCTGCCGCTGGTCAAGAAGTTCAACGTCCCCGTCGTGGCGATCTCGAACGACGATACCGGGATATCCGAGGATCCGGACGTCCGCTTCGCCGTGGCCAGGCGCATCGTTCAGCGTGCCGCGGATTACGGCATTCCCGCCCACGACATCGTGGTCGATCCCCTCGTCATGCCCATCGGGGCCATGGCGACCGCGGGGCTTCAGGTCTTTGCCCTCGTCCGCCGCCTGCGCGAGGAACTGGGGGTCAACACCACCTGCGGCGCGTCGAACGTGTCGTTCGGCCTGCCCAACCGGCATGCGATCAACGCGGCCTTTCTGCCCATGGCCATCGCATCCGGCATGACGAGCGCGATCATGAACCCGGTCCGCCCGCAGGAGATGGCGGCGATCCGCGCGGCGAACCTGCTGATGAACAACGACCCCCACGGCTCCGACTGGATCCGCTCCAACCGCGAGCCGCTGGCCGAGGGCGAGGTCGCCCCCGGCGCCCGCGGCCGCCGCGAGGGGCGCCGTCAGCGGGGCTGAGCCTTGGCCAGGAAGTAGTCCTGGGTGCCGCGATGCAGCACCGCGTCGCCTGGCGCGAGCTCGGCGGGGTCCAGGTCCTGGGCGCCGGCCAGCCGGTCGTAGAGCGCGCTGAAATCCTGGTAGCAGGCAGCCAGCAGCGCCTCGAAGCTCTCGATCACGAAATAGCTCTGCTGGACATCGTCGATGACATAGCGCGTGCGCATCACCCGCTCGAGGTCGAAGGCGATGCGGTGGGGCGAGGGATCCTCGAGCGCAAAGACCGACTCGGTCGCAGAGGACAGGATCCCCGCGCCGAAGATCCTGAGCCCGCCGGGTTCGCGCACCAGCCCGAACTCGACGGTGTACCAGTAGAGCCGGGCGAGATGGTGGAGCTGCCCCCGCGCCATCGCCCGCGCGCCCCCTTCCCCGTAGGCCTGCATGAAATCGGCATAGGCCGGCGTGGCAAGCAGCGGCACGTGGCCAAAGACGTCGTGGAAGATGTCGGGCTCTTCCAGATAGTCCATCTGCGCCTCGGGGCGGATGAAGGCGCCCGCGGGAAAGCGCCGGTGCGCGAGGTGGTCGAAGAACACCGCGTCTGGGACAAGCTCGGTGACCGGGACCACGCACCAGCCGGTCAGCGGCATGAGGCGCGCGGAGAGCTGCTCGATGTCCGGGATGCCGCCCTGCGACAGCGACAGCGTCTGGACGGCGCCGAGAAACGCGGGGCAGGCGCGCGTGGCGAGCACCTGGCGGGCCCGGGCGAACAGCCGGTCCCAGCGCCCGTGCTCCTCTGCACTGTAGGACGCCCAGTCCTGGTCGATCGTCCAGTCATCACGCCGCGGCGCCCCGGCGTAGCGGTTGACGGCAGGCGTGGTCATGGCGGCACCTCCATGCGCAGTATCCCCCCGCTCGTCCGTTGACCGAAGCGAAAATTTGCCCGCTCCTGTCGAAATGCGCGGTGGCGCCGCGTCATGGGAACGGACGAAACCATGGCCCGCGGGCCGATGCTGCGAAGGGAGCACGCAATGGAATACATGCTGGTGTTCAACGAGGCCGAGACGGTCTATGCCGAACGGACCGATCCCGTGTCCGGCCCGCCCTACTGGGCCGCCTGGACCGCCTACATGGGCGCGATGGGGGCCGAGGGAGTGATCCGCTCGGGCACCGCCCTCCAGGGACCCGAGACCGGTTCGACCGTTCGCCTGCGCGGCGGTCGCCCGCAGATCCAGGATGGGCCTACACCCGAAAGCAAGGAGATGCTCGGGGGCTATGTCATCATTGATGTGCCCGACCTCGATGCGGCGCTCGCCTGGGCCGCGAAGGCGCCCTCGGCGCTCGAGGGTTCGGTCGAGGTGCGCCCGGTGCTACCGATGACGCCACGTGCCTGACGCCGTGCCCGAGCGCGCGCCCGACGGTGCGCGCGAAGGTGCGCGCGATGGCGCGCGAAGCGGCCTGCCTGCCGGGAAATCCGGCGCCGGACCCTGCACCCCACCCGGCGACGCAACCGGCGTGGCGGCTGGCGGGGCGGCTTCGGCCATTGGTGCGCGCCGGGTGGCCGAGGCGGTGGCGCGGCGGTCCTATGGGCGGCTTGTCGCCTATATTGCCGCCCGCACCCGCGACGTGGCCCTGGCAGAGGATGCTCTGGCCGATGCGTTCCGCATCGCGCTGGAGCGCTGGCCGGTCGCGGGCGTGCCGCGCAATCCCGAGGGATGGCTCGTCACCGTGGCGCGCCGCCAGGTGCTGGGGCGCGTGCGCCACCAGGGGGTCGCCGACCGCGCCACCCCGGCCCTGACCCTGCTGGCGGAGGAGCGGATGGAGACGCCCGAGGCCGCCCTGCCCGACGAGCGGTTGAAGCTGATGTTCGCCTGCACCCATCCTGCCATCGACGCGGCGGTCCACGCGCCGCTGATGCTCCAGACCGTGCTCGGCTTTGACGCGGCGGCGATCGGGGCCGCCTGCCTTGTGCCCGGGCCGACCATGGGCCAGCGGCTGGTCCGGGCCAAGGCGAAGATCCGCGCCGCCCGCATCCCGTTCGCGGTGCCGGACGCTGCGGTCCTGCCCGACCGGCTGCCGCCCGTGCTCGACGCGGTCTATGCCACGTTCGGGCTCGCCTGGGACGATCCGGCCGGGCGGCGGGACCTGGCCGAGGAGGCGCTCTGGCTCGCCGAGCTTCTGACCCGCCTCCTGCCCGGCGCGCCGGAGGCGCTGGGGCTGCGGGCGCTCCTTCTCTTCTCCCACGCCCGACGCGGGGCGCGGCGGGGTGCTGACGGCGCGTTCGTTCCGCTCGACGAGCAGGACACGGCACTCTGGGACGGTGCGATGGCGGCGCGGGCGAACGACCTTCTGGCGGTCGCGGCGGCGCGCGGGGCGCCGGGGCGCTACCAGATCGAGGCAGCGATCCAGGCCATCCATGCCGATCGTGCCCGCACGGGGCTGACCCACTGGGCCGCCCTCTTGCCGCTCTACCGCGCGCTGCGCCATCTGGTCCCGACGCTCGGCAACCATGTCGGCGAGGCGGCTGTGCTGGGGCGGGTGGTGGGTCCGGACGCGGGGCTCGCCCATCTCGACCGCATGGCAGATGCGGGGCGGCAGTTCCAGCCCTGGTGGGCCGTGCGCGCCAACCTTCTGCACCGCCAGGGCGCCGATGCGGGCCCCGCCTATGCCGAGGCGATCCGCCTGACGCCCGACCCGGCCCTGCGCGCCTGGCTCGCCGCGCGGGCGGGACGCGCCTGACCCCGCGAGCCCCCTTGCATCGCGCCCGGGGTATCGCCGACACTCCCCCCCATGTCAGACCTCGCCCCCGCCACCACCGCCGCCGACATGGACGCGCAGAGCGACATTCCCGCGATCCGCGCGGCCGTCGCCGCGCTCTGCGCGCGCTATGGCGAGGACTACTGGCGCACGCTCGATGCCAGCGAGGGCTACCCGTCGGACTTCGTGGCCGAGATGACGGCAGCGGGGTTCCTGACCGCGCTCATACCCGAGGCCTATGGCGGCGCGGGGCTCGGTCTGGTCGAGGCATGCGCGATCCTCGAGGAGATCTCGCGCCGGGGCGCCCATGCCGGGGCC
>JANNOT010000118.1:0-4031 GCA_031399375.1 Paraoceanicella sp. | reverse complement strand
TCGTGGAGGAGGTGGAGCGCGTAGGAGCGGGGGACGAGGAGGGTGAAGGTCTCGCCGTTCAACAGGATCTGGCCCGGCATGTGGGCGATGTCGGTGCGGGCGGTGGCGCCGTCGGGGAAGGTGCCGGGGTCGAGGTCGAGCGGGCAGAGCCGGGCGAGCACCGCACGGGCGCCGGCGCCCCCGAGGCTGAGCGCCGCCCAGGCATCCGATTGGTCGGTCACGGCGGCATGCGCCGAGAGATCGGGGGCGGGACCGGCGAGGAGCCAGGCCTGCCGACCCGACCAGAGGCAGGTGAGCGAGCCCGCGCTCGTGCTTTGCCCCGGGCCGGGAAGCGGAAAGCCCAGGGCAGCCTCGACCGCTGCCCGCTGTCCGCGCAGCGGCATGAGCGAGGTGAGCGACGGCCAGGCCGCGGCGCTGACGGTGCAAGCCCCCGCGCTGCGCGGCAGGTCGGCGGTGTCGAAGGGGGCAAGGGCGGTCAGCTCGCTCAGGGGGTCAGCCACGCAGCTTCTCCCCGGCAGGATCGACGAAGGGCAGGGCGCAGATCTCGACCGGCACGTAGGACCGCCGGACCATGTCCACCATGCGGATCGTGTCGCCGATCCGCGCGCGGCCGTCCCGGACGAAGCCAAGCGCGATCGAATGGCCCAGGGTCGGCGACCAGCATGCCGAGGTGATGGTGCCGAGATCGTTGCGGGCGTTCGGCAGGTCGCCGATCTCGGTGAACCGGGCGCCCGCCCGCAGGACATGCGTCCGGTCCACGGGCTTGATGCCGACGAGCTGTTCGCGCTCCGGCCCAACCAGGCCGGGGCGGGCGGCTTCGATCCGGCCGATATAGTCCTTTTTCTGGGACATCATCTTCTCGAGCCCGCAGTCAAAGGCCGTGGTGCGGCCGTGGATTTCGGCATGGGTGATGAACCCCTTTTCGATCCGCATCACGTTCAGCGCCTCGAGCCCGTAGAGCCCGCCCCCGAGCGCCTCGGCCCCCTCAGTGAGGCGGCGGGCGAGCGCTGCGCCGTAGCGGCTGGGGATCGCAACCTCGTAGGCGAGCTCGCCCGAGAAGGAGATGCGGAAGAGCCGGCCCGCTACGCCCTCCACCGACACGGGGCCGCAGGCCATGTAGGGCAGGGCGGCGTCGGAGATGTCCTCGGCGATCATGCCCGACAGGAGTTCGCGCGCCCGGGGACCCGCGACCGAGAACTGCGCCCACTGGTCGGTGACCGAGATGAAGCGGACATCCAGATCGGGCCAGAGGCACTGGTGCACGAACTCCAGGTGCAGCATCACGTCGCCCGCGGCGGCGGTGGTCGTGGTCATCACGTAGTGCTGCGGCCCCAGGCGCGCGGTCGTGCCGTCATCCATGACGAACCCGTCCTCGCGCAGCATCAGCCCGTAGCGGACCCGGCCCACGGGCAGGGTGGAGAAGGTGCCGGTATAGACGCGGTCGAGGAAGGCGCCCGCATCGGGCCCCTGGATGTCGATCTTGCCAAGCGTGCTCACATCAACCACGCCGACGGCCCGGCGGACCATGCGCACCTCGCGGTCGCAGCTGTCACGCCAGGTCGCCTCGCCCGGGCGGGGGATGTAGGCGGGGCGGAGCCAGAGCCCCGCCTCGATCATCGGCGCGCCCCGTTCGCTGGCGAGCCCGTGGGAGGTGGTCAGGCGGGTGGGGCGGAATTCCTTGCGCGAATGCCGCCCGGCGAAGGCTGCGATGGTCACGGGTGTGTAGGGCGGGCGGAAGGTCGTGGTACCCGCCGCCTCCATGGGCTTGCCCGCCAGCTCTGCCATCACCGCGAGGCCGAGGACGTTCGAGGTCTTGCCCTGGTCCGTCGCCATGCCGAGCGTCGTGTAGCGCTTCATGTGCTCGGGCGCGGTGAAGGCCTCGGCTTTGGCGATCGCGATGTCCTTGGTGGTGACGTCGTTCTGCAGGTCGATCCAGGCGCGGCCCGGCGCGTCCACCTGCCAGAAGGGGGTGATGCGGACGGGACCGTCTTCGGCCTCCGGCAGGTCGGGGGCGGGGCCTTCGAGGTCGAGTGCTGCGCGGGCCGCCGCGGCCCCGCCCGCCAGGGCGGCGTGGGTCGAGAACTGGCCTGCGGCCGCCCCGGCCACGACCAGCCCCGGGACATGGGTGGAGGGGGGGACGAAGGCCGCGATCCCCCCGTCCCAGACGGGCTTTGCGCCGAGATGCGAGGTAAGGTGCAGCGTGGGGTTCCAGCCCCCCGACACGGCGAGACAGTCCACCTGCAGCGTCTCGGCCACGCCGCCGCCGAAGACGCTGACCGAGGTGAGGCCGAGCCTGCCGGTGGTGCCCGTCACCTCTGCCCCCGCGATGACCCGGCCCGCGAAGTCCCCCGTGGCGCCGCGGCGGGTGTCGATCAGGGCCGCGACCTCCACCCCCGCGGCGGCCAGGTCGCGCGCCGTGCGCCAGCCGTCGTCGTTGTTGGTGAAGACAGCCGCCCGGCGGGGCGCGACGGCGAAGCGGGTCAGGTAGGTGCGCACCGCCCCCGCCAGCATCACCCCCGGGCGGTCATTGGCGGGGAAGGCGATGGGCCGCTCGATCGCGCCGGTGGCGAGGATCGCGCGGGGGGCATGGATGCGCCAGAGCGTCTGGCGCGCGCAGCCCTCGGGCGGGGTGGCGAGGTGGTCGGTCACCCGCTCCACCGCGCCCCACATGCCGCCGTCATAGGCGCCGAAGACGGTCGTGCGCGGCATCAGCCGGACATTGGGCATGGCGGCGAGGGCGGCGACCGTGGCCGCTGCCCAGTCGCCGCCGGGCGCACCGCCCACGGCATGGGTCTCGGCGTTCAGCCGCCCGCCCATCAGGAAATCCTCGTCGGCGAGCATGACCCGCCGCCCTGCCTCGCCCGCCGTCAGCGCCGCCATAAGACCCGCGGGTCCCGCGCCGATCACCAGCAGGTCGGCATGGGCAAAGGCCTGGTCGTAGAGATCGGGGTCCGCCTGGCCCGACAGCCGCCCGAGCCCCGCGGCGCGGCGGATCAGGGGCTCGTAGACCTTCTCCCAGAAGCTCTTCGGCCACATGAAGGTCTTGTAGTAGAAGCCCGCGCCGAGCAGCGGCGAGAGCAGGTCGTTGACCGACAGCCAGTCGGACCTGAGCGACGGCCAGCGGTTCTGGCTTTCCGCGCGCAGGTTTGCGTAGAGCTCCTGCACCGTGGCGCGGGTGTTGGGGGTGCGGCGGGCGCCGGTCCCGATCTCCACCAGCGCGTTCGGCTCCTCGGCCCCGGCGGAGAAGATGCCGCGCGGGCGGTGGTACTTGAACGACCGGCCCACGAGCCTTACGCCGCTTGCCAGCAGGGCCGAGGCGAGGGTGTCGCCCGGGTGCCCCCGCAGCGTGTCGTCGTCAAAGCGGAACGACAGCGTGCGGCTGCGGTCGATCCGCCCGCCCGTGGCAAGCCGCCTCATGGCGCCGCCTCTTCGGCCGCGTGCACCGCGTGGGTGACCGTGTCCCGCGTCACCACCAGCCAGGCGCGGCAGCCGGTCTCGTGAAACCAAAGCTCGCGGTGTCGCCCGGCCGGGTTGGGGCGGATGTGGACGTAGTCGTGGAACGCCTCCGCCGCGCCGGGCGCCATGCCGTCGGGGCGTTGCATCAGCCCCGCATCGCCCCAGGGGGTGAACTCGCGGATGTCGCGGTCGCCGCAGAGCGGGCAGGGAATGCGCATGGGGTCTGGTCCCTAGTGCCGGTTGGTCTGGGCGCCCGTGCCCTCTTCGTCGAGCACATGGCCCGTGGCGAAGCGGTCGAGCCGGAAGGCGCGGGCGACCGGGTGGGGCTCGCCCGTGGCCAGCAGATGGGCAAAGCACCAGCCCGAGGCGGGCGTCGCCTTGAACCCGCCATAGCACCAGCCGCCGTTGAGATAGAGCCCCTCGACCGGCGTGCGGTCGATGATGGGCGAGCCGTCCATGGTCATGTCGGCGATGCCCCCCCAGGACCGCAGCAGCCGCGCCCGCCCGATCATCGGGATCATCGCCATCCCGGCCTCGATCACATGCTCGACCATCGGCAGGTTCCCGCGGCTGGC
>JANNOT010000107.1:0-9973 GCA_031399375.1 Paraoceanicella sp. | reverse complement strand
GGGGCGACTGGTCGGCACGCTGTTGTCAGGCCTCAGTTATCAGCTGGGCGGCCTCCCCCTCTGCCTCGCGACCGCCGCCCTGATGGCGGGGCTGAGTGCGTGGGCCGCCCGCGATCTCGACACCGCGGATTGAGGGCGGTCGGTGACGCAAGTTGCCGGGACGTCGCCCGGTGCAGGACCAAGACGCCCGGCATTCATGCGTCGGTGGATGGGGGGCACGCGTCCCCCGCCCCCTCACGCCGCGCGGTGGACGACCACCTCGACATACGCCCCCTCGATCACCGCGCCGCCGCGGCCATCGACCCCGCGGTCGAACCGGGCGATCAGGGCGAGCACGTCGGACTCCAGCCCCGCCTGCCCCGCGGCGTCGAGGGTGCCGAACGCCTTCAGCAGCGGGCCATACCAGGTGCGGAACACCTCCAGCCAGTGCGCGGGCGAGCGAAAGCGAAAGGCGAAGGTCCGCGGCGTCATCACGATGTCCCGCGCGCCCGGGCCGAAGGTCGCCTGGACCCAGTCCCGGTTGCCCCAGAGCGCGGGCGACCGTGCCCCGGCGGGCGGCGGCACCCGCCGGCCGATGGTGGCGAAGAGCTGGCCGATGAAGCCGTCCGGCGTCCAGTTCGCCATGCCGATCCGACCCCCGGGCCGACAGACTCGCAGAAGCTCGGCTGCCGCCCGATCGTGGTCCGCGGTGAACATGACGCCGAAGGTCGACAGCACCACGTCGAATGCGGCATCGGGATAGGGCAGCGCCTCGGCATCCGCGACGGCAAAGGCGATGTCGAGCCCCTCCGCTGCCGCCCGTGCCCGACCGCGGTCGAGCAGGGCGGGCACGTAATCGGTGGATGTGACCACGCCATGCCGCCGCGCGGCGGCAAGCGAGGCATTACCATTGCCAGCGGCCACGTCGAGCACCCGCTCGCCCGCCCGCAGGTCCACGGCCTCGCACAGCGTCTCGCCCACGAGCTGCAGCATCGTGCCGACGACCGCATAATCGCCCGCCGACCAGGCCGCCTGCTGTCGCGCCTTCAGCGCCGCCAGATCAGGGGCCGCCACGTCGGTCGTCTCCATCGCATCCTCCTCCCAGGGCTTCAGGTGGCGCCATGTTCGGACCGCGCCCGGGGGCGGGCCATCCGGCACCTGCGGTATTTTGGGTCCTCAAGCTGCGGTATTTTCGGTATTGTGGGCTCCGGGCCGTGCCGGCGGGCAGCGAAGGGGCAATGGCGGACATGGGCGGTGTCGGGGATGTCCACGATCTAAGCCGCCGCGAACGCGAAATCGCGCAGGCCTATGCCCACGGCGAGGGCCACCGCGCGATCGGCACGCGGCTCTGCATCGCGCCCTCGACCGTGCGAACCCATCTGGGCACGATCTACCGCAAGCTTGGCGTATCCTCGAAGATCGAGCTGCTGAACCGTCTCGCCGCCGACGAGCCACGGCCCCTCAGCGCTACGCGACGGGTGTCGGTCGCGATCTTCCCCTTCGCCACCGACCGTGGCCTGCGGGACGGGCTCGCCCTGGGGCTAGTCCAGGACATCATCACGCGCCTTGCGCGGCTGCGCTGCGTGCGGGTGATCGCCCGCGGTTCGGTCTTCGGCCTGGCCGAACGCGGGGTGACGGCGCCCGAGGCGGCACGGATGCTCGACATCGACTACCTCGCCACCGGCGCGATCCAGGGCCGGGCGGGGCGGGCGCGGCTTTCGGTCGAACTGGTCGATGCCCACGACGCCCGCATCGTGTGGACCGACGCCTTCGATTACGACCCCCGGGACACCTTCGCGGCCCTCGACGCCATCGGTGACCGCATCGTCGCCTGCGTAGCGAGCGGCATCGAGACGGCGGAGCGCAACCGCTCGCTTCTCAAGCATCCCGCGTCGCTCGACGCATGGGAATGCTTTCACCGCGGCCTCTGGCACATGTTCCGTTTCACCGCCTTCGACAACGACACGGCCCAGGCGCTCTTTCGCCGCGCCATCGCGCTCGACCCGACCTTTGCCCGCGCCCATGCCGGGCTCTCGTTCACCCATTTCCAGAATGCCTTCGTGCTGCGCTCGGCAGACCGGGCGGCGGAGTGCGCCCGCGCGCTGGACGCCGCGGGCAGCGCCCTGTCCGCCGACGAGCGCGACCCGGCCGCCCATCTCGCCATGGGCCGTGCGCTCTGGCTGCGCGGCGCCGACGATCGCGCGACCGAGGCGCTGGAGACGTCCGTCGCCCTCAGCCCGCATTTCGCCCTCGGGCATTACTCGCTCGCCTTCGTGCAGAGCCAGACGGGCGATGCGCGGCGCGCGATCGCGGCAGCGGAGATCTCGCGCGGGCTCAGCCCCTTCGACCCGCTGCTGTTCGGGATGCTCGGCTCGCGCGCCATGGCGCTCTTTCGTCTCGGCGCGGCGGACGAGGCCGCCGATTGCGCGGTGGATGCCGCAAGCCGCCCCAACGCCCATGTTCATATCCACGCCATCGCGGCCCACTGCCTCGCCGTCGCGGGCCGGGTGGACGAGGGGCGCGCGTTCGCCGCGCGGATCCGCGCGGCGGTCCCCGACTACGGCGTCGACCGGTTCTTTGCCGCGTTCCGCTTTCCACCCGAGGCGCAGGTCCTGTTTCGCGCCGGGGCTGCCCGGATCGGCCTCGGCTGACCGCGCCGCCGCTACCCCAGCCCCGGGTAGACGGGTCGTGGGGTTTGAGTATGATCCGGGTCATCGCCGGGGTCCGCACGAATAACCGTCGCCGGGGCCGCCGCACGCGACGGGGGGAATTTCCAATGCGTCTCATGGGGGACATGCTGCGGCCTGCGGGGCTCGCCGCCATGCTGTTGGCCACGGGCCTTGCCTTCGGTCCGTTGGGGACCGCGCGGGCGCAGGAGCTGGAGGCGTCGATTGTCGAGACGCTCGATACGCTCGTCGGGGGGCCGCATCCCGGTCTGCGCGCGAACCATACCAAGGGCGTGATGGCCACGGGCAGCTTCACCGCTACCCCAGCCGCGGCCGCGATCAGCACCGCGGCGCATTTGCAGGGCGGGACCGTGCCGGTGCTCGTGCGCTTCTCGGACACGACGGGGGTGCCCGACATGCCCGACACGAGCCCCAACGCCCGGCCGCACGGGATGGCGATCCGCTTCACCCTGCCCGACGGGGGCGCGACGGACATCGTGGCCATCTCGCAGAACGGCTTTCCGGTGGCGACGCCCGAGGAGTTCCTCGCCCTCCTCCAGGCCGTGGCCGCGAGCGGCCCGGACGCGCCGCAGCCGCCGCCGATCGTGCAGTTCCTCGACACCCACCCGGCGGCCAAGGCCTTCGTCAGCGTGCCCAAACCTGCGCCGGTCAGCTTTGCGACCCTGCCCTTCTTCGGCGTGAACGCGTTCCGCTTCATCAACGCCGCAGGTCAGGGGCAGTTCGGCCGCTACGAGATCCTGCCCGTGGCGGGCACCCAAATCCTGACCGAGGCGGAGACGGCGGCCAAGTCGCCCGATTACCTGATGCAGGACCTCCCCGCGCGCCTCGCCACCGGCCCGATCGCGTTCCGCCTCGTCCTCCAGCTCGCCGGGGACGGGGACCCGATCACCGACGCGACGCAGAGCTGGCCCGCCGACCGCCCGAGGGTCGAGCTGGGCACCATCACGCTCGACCAGGCCGTCCCCGACAGCAAGGCGGTGGAGAAGGCGGTCATGTTCAACCCCCTCTCGCTGCCCGACGGGATCGAGCCCTCGGATGATCCGATCCTCCTGTCGCGCCCCGGGGCCTACGCGATCAGCTTCAGCCGCCGGGTGGAATAGGCGCCCCTGGGCGCGGCCGCGCACGATCCCAGTCGGACCGTCAGTCGGATTGCCAGGTGTCGCCGCCTCGGCCGGCGGCACCCCGGCGGACCGGGGGCGGACCGACCCGCGCCCATCGCACCCTAGGCGCGGGCGACTACACCCGGGGCCGTCTCGGCGAGCCAGGTGCCCGAACGTTCGTCGGTGATGAGCACGGTGGGCGTCAGGTTGCGAATCGCCGCCTTCAGCGCCACCAGCTTTTCGCGCCCGCCCGAGATCAGGACCCGTTCCGGGGTGCGGCGCAGGCGCGCGAGATTGATCGAGATGGCGCGCGCGTTGACCTGGTGGTCCACGAGCGCGCCGCTCTCGTCGATGAAGTTGTAGAGCACGTCCCCCACCGCACCCGCGTCGATCAGCGATCGGCGGTCGGCCTCGGTCAGGTGGCCGGTGCGGTAGCTCGTGGTCATCGCCGAAATCCCGCCGCAGGACAGCAGCGCCATGTCGAGCTTGTCCGCCATCTCGAAGATCGCGGCAAGACCGCAGCGCTCGAGTAGCGCGTGCTTGGTCTCGGGGCTGTCCACCAGGGCGGGCGCGGGGATCAGGAAGCCTTCGCCCTGGAAAAGCTCGGCGAACTGCCAGGCGAACTCGGCCGGGTTGAAGCGCCGGGCGGCAGCGATCCCACCGAGCAGCGAGACGACGCGGAACTCCTCCAGCGTGGTGCCGGTGATGAAGGGCAGGGTGTTGTAGAGTGTGCGCCCCCAGCCGACGCCGACCGTCATGCCCGGGCGCATCTCGGCGCTGATGAAATTGCCCGCCGCGGCGGCGATGGCGCGCACCGGGTCGGCCTCGGGGTCGTCGCAGGGGGCGAGCAGGACCCGGCGGATGCCGTAGGCATCCTCGATCCGGCGTTCGAGCCCGGTCAGCTCGGCCAGGGGGGCCGAGACGGTCACGCGGACCTCGTTGCGGCGGCGGGCATCGGCCAGCAGGCGCACGACCATGATCCGGTTGATGCGCAGGCGTGCGGCGATGTCGTTCTGGGTCAGCCCCTCGACATGGTAGAGCCAGACCGCGCGGGCCCGCAGCCGGTCCGCGTCGCTGATCGGGCCGATCTCGGGTCGCGGGGTCGGGGCGCCGTCCATCATCTCTCCCTCAGGGGGCCGGACGCGACCCCTCGGCCGCGGCGAGCAGGCGCACGATCAGGCGGGCGACCCGGTCCGGGCATTCCAGTTGCGGCAGGTGGCCGGTGCCCGACAGCAGATGAATAGCGGTTTCCCCGTCCGCCGCAAGCGCGTGGCGCCAGGGCAGGATGCGGTCCGCACGACCCCACAGGATCTGGGCGGGGGCGGTCAGCCGCCCGAGGGCCGGGCGCAGATCGAACGCCTGCACCCCGTCGGGAAACAGCACGTCGGCCATCGCCGATTGCGCCATGCGCAGCGCCGGGTCGCGGCGGGCCGCCATGGCGGCGCGGACGAGATCGTCCGAGGTCCCCTCCGGCGTCGCGGTCAGGCAACGCAGCCAGGGGGCGAGGCTTTCGATCCGGGTCGCCCGCGCGATCCCGGCCAGGACATCCGCATCCATCTCGGGCCCCAGGCCCGCCGGGGCGAGCAGGGTGACGCTCGCCACCCTGCGGGGCCGGATATCGGCGATGGCAAGCGCGAGCGCGCCGCCGAGCGAATGGCCGAGCAGGTGGACGGGAAGATCGGCGGGCAGATCGCGGGTCGCGTCATCGAACGCCTCGACCAGCTGGCGGGCGAGGTCGGGAAAGCCGGTCACGGCCCGACGGGGCGAGGCGCCGTGGCAGGGCAGGTCGATGCGGATCAGCGGGCGGTCCGCGGGCAGCATGCGCTCGAGGGCGAGCCAGCCGAAGCTGTCGGCCGCAAAGCCGTGGAGCAGGACGAGCGGGCGGCCCGTTCCCGCGCGGCGGGTGACGGCAAGCGGGCCGTACTGCCGCGCAAACGCCGGGGGCATCGCCGCGCGCGTCGCGGCCAGCCCGTCCACATCCGCGCGCTGGATGCGCCCGCGCGGGCCGGTGCCCGCAATGCCGCCGAGGGCGAGCCCGTGCTGGCGCGCGAGGCTGCGCGCCGCCGGAGTGGCCCGCAGAGGCGCGACCCCATGCGGGGACGCCGCATGACCGCGCGTGGCCCCCGGTGGCGCGGACGATGCCGGGACGACGGGCTGCAGGGCGGTCGGCAGGGGCGCGCTGCCCGGTCCGGGACCAGCATCGGCGCCGTCGCGGGACGGATCCGCGGTCGTCGCGGGGGAAGCGCCCGGTGTGCCTACCGAAATGCCTGCCGCAACATCTGCCGTCCCGACCTCTGGTCCGGCTGCGCCGGCGGGGGACGGGGGAGCGTCCGGGGCGGCGGCGAGGGGTTCGCCATCCGCATAGAGCCAGGCGAGGGTGGTTCCCACCGGCACGCGGTCCCCGGGGCGGGCGGCGAGGTGGTGGAGGCGGCCGGTGGCAGGGCTTTCCACCTCCATCGCCGCCTTGTCGGTCTCGATGTCGAAAAGGGGTGCACCCTTTTCGACCCGCGCGCCCTCGACGGCATGCCAGGCGGCGAGGGTGCCGCGCTCCATGTCCATGTCCACCTTGGGCATGATCACCTCGACGGGCACCGCGCTCAGACCTCCTGCCGGACCAGGGCGCGGGCGGCGGCGAGGATCCCCGGCGTCTGGGGGACGGCTGCGCGTTCGAGCTCGGGGTTGTAGGGGATCGGTGCCTCGGCCCCGCCCAGGCGCAGGATCGGGGCGTCGAGGCAGTCGAACGCGTCGCTTTCGGCCACCATCGCGCTGATTTCCGCACCGATGCCGAGCGTCTTGACCGCCTCGTGGACCACGAGCAGGCGCCCGGTGCGCCGGACACTGCCGAGGATGGTATCGCGGTCGATCGGGCGAACGGAGCGCAGGTCGATCACCTCCACCTCCACCCCCTCGACCGCAAGGGCCTCGGCGGCCTCGAGCGCGCGGTGGACCATGATGGCAGAGGCGACGATCGTCAGGTCCCGACCCGGGCGGCGGATCACGGCCTGGCCGATGGGGGTGGTGTAGTACCCCTCTGGCACCGGGCCGCGCAGCTTGTAGAGGAGCTTGTGTTCGAAGATCAGCACCGGATCGGGATCGGCAAGCGCGGCAAGAAGCAGGCCCTTCGCGTCCTCGGGCGTCGCGGGCTGGACGACCTTCAGACCGGGCACATGGCCGAACCAGGCCTCCAGGCTCTGGGAATGCTGGGCCGCGGCGCCGGTGCCCGAGCCCGCGGGCATCCGGAACACCACGGGGACCGCCGCCTCGCCGCCCAACATGTAGCGCAGCTTTGCCGCCTGGTTCACGATCTGCTCCATGGCGAGCGTCGCGAAATCCGAGAACTGGAATTCGTAGATCGGCTTCAGCCCGGTCAGGGCGGCACCCACGGCCACCCCCGCGCCGCCCAGCTCTGCAATGGGGGTGTCCATGACCCGGTCGGGGCCGAAGCGGTCGATCAGGTCGCCCGTGACCTGGAACGCGCCGCCATAGACGCCGATGTCCTCGCCCATCAGGATCACGGCGGGGTCACGCTCCATGGCGATTGCCATGGCCTCGCGCAGCGCCTCGGCATAGCTCAGCTCGCGGATCCCTGCGGGCGCGTTCATGGGGCGGCGTCGGCATGGACGTAGCGCGTGACCTCGGTCGGCGCAGGGGCGGGGCTCGCCTTGGCAAAGGCGATGCCTGCGGCGACCGCGGCCTCCGCCTCCGCCGCGACGTCGTCGGCATCGGCCCCGGTCAGGATGCCGTGGGCGATCAGCTCGGCGCGGAACCGCGCGATGGGGTCGCGGGCGATCCAGCCGTCGATCTCGTCCTTGGTCCGGTAGCGGTTGCGGTCGGACTTGGAATGGCCCCGCCAGCGATAGGTAAGGTTTTCCACCAGGCTCGGCCCCTCGCCCGACCGCGCCCGGGCGATCGCGGTCGACACGGCCTCGGCCACGGCGGACAGGTCGTTGCCGTCCACCCGCACGCCCGGCATGGCATAGGCCGCTGCACGGTCCGCGATGGTGGCGGACGCGGTGGCCCGGGCGGTGGAGGTGGACATGCCGTACTGGTTGTTCTCGCACACGAACACGACCGGCAGGCGCCAGATCGCCGCCATGTTCAGCGATTCGTGGAACGCGCCTTCGTTGTTGGCCCCGTCGCCGAAAAAGCACAGGGTCACGTCCGGCCGCCCGAGCCGCTTGGCAGCCAGCGCCGCCCCCACCGCGATGGGAAGCCCGCCGCCGACGATGCCGTTGGCGCCCAGGTTGCCCTTCGTCACGTCGGCGATGTGCATCGAGCCGCCGCGACCGTGGCAGTAGCCGGTCTGCTTGCCGAAGAATTCCGCGAACATCCGGCCGATATCGGCGCCCTTGGCGATGCAGTGGCCATGGCCGCGATGGGTGGAGGTGATCTTGTCCGCGTCCGTCAGCTCCAGGCAGGACCCCACCGCCGACGCCTCCTGCCCGATGGACAGGTGCATGGTGCCGTGGACCAGGCCGCGGGTGTAGCTGTCCTCGGCCCCCTCCTCGAACCGGCGGATCAGAATCATCTGGTAGAGCGCCGCGCGCAGCCGCGCGGGGCTGTAGCGGCGGATGGCGAAGGGGCGGTTGTCCTCGGCCAGGGCGGGGGGGGCGAGGGTCATGCCAGCATGGCGTCCTGGCGCGCGCGCAGGGCTGCGATGCGGCTGCCCGCGGGCAGGGCGGTGTTCGCGGTGGTGATGAGGGCGCCGCGGGGGATCGGGGCGGTGACGCGCGCGCCGGCAAGCAGGCCGCAGGGCAGGGCCGCGGCGTCGCGGGCGTCCGCCGCGGTCATGATCCAGGCGCGGTAGGCGTATTCGCCGATCTGGTCGAGCGTGTCGCCGGGCGCGAGGTCACGCTTGGCGACCGCGCAGACCTCGGCCACCGGGCGGGGCAGCGGGACCATGTCGGCCTTGCCGTAGAGCACGGCACGCGCGCAGGTCAGCGGCACCTCGAGCGAGGTGAGGTGGTAGGGGCGGAAGAACGTGAAGTAGGGGCCTGTCCCCATCTTCAGATCCTCCATCCGCTCGCGGATGCGGGGATGGTCCATCTCGGCGATCACGAACACGCCGGGGGCGACGCCCTTGCCGATGGTGTAGTCCACGCAACCCTCGGACGAGGCGAGCACGCCGCCATGGGCGGCGGGGACGAGCACCTTGCTCAGCTCGTCGCGGGTCGCGGCGGGGCCGTGCATGCCGGGGCGGTCGGGCAGGAGGCCGGTCGCGTTGGCGATCGCGGCCATCTCCACCATGGTCTTGGAGCCGTCCACGAATTCCACCAGCATGCGCGGGTTCATGTGGCGGCGCGCCGCCTCCTCGGCATAGGCGTCGGGGGTCGCGTCGATGTTCAGGGGGTTGTTCTTGCCCTTGCCCGCGCAGACGATCCGGTGGCCCATGGCCGACACGAACTCGATCAGCTCCATGCAGGAGGACGGCTCGTCCCCCGCGCCGAGCGAATAGACGACACCCAGACGCTCCGCCTCGGACCGCAGGTAGGCGCCGATGGTCACGTCTGCCTCGACATTCATCATGACGAGGTGCTTGCCATGCTCCATCGCCGACAGCCCGATCTCTGCCCCCACCGCGGGGACGCCGGTCGCATCCACCACCACGTCGATCAGGCCCGATTCGAGCAGGGTGCTCACATCCTGGGTCAGCGCGATGCGCCCGGCCTCTATGGCGGTGTTGAGCGCGTCGCCGGTCGTGGTGACCTGACCCCGGTCGGGATCGCCATAGGCGATGGTGACAGCGCGCGCGCTCGCCTGGGGGTTAAGCTCCGAGATCGCCCCGATGGCGATGCCCTGCATGTGGGCGACGCGCGCGACGATGTCGGTCCCCATCTCGCCCGCGCCGACGAGGCCGATGCGGATCGGCCGACCGCCCGCAGCCCGGGCGGCGAGATCGCGCGCAAGCCCCGTCAGGGCGACATTGGTCGGCATGGAGGACCCCCTGAGCCACTGCGTCATCGGGATTATGCGAACATTATGCAGATTGTCAATGCAATAGTACAGTCTCGTTCTGCTGCGACGCACCATGAAACAGCGATTGACAGGCGCTGACACCGTACACATGATGGTTGTGGAAACTGTATGTTCATGCAGCGGCCGGGCCGACGGAGGTATGGCCATCCGAGACAGGCTTTGTCGCGCGACATGGACGGGGTTATCGTGCCAAAACCAGGGAGGAACAAAAACATGCTCATCGGAACCGGG
>JANNOT010000510.1:0-8122 GCA_031399375.1 Paraoceanicella sp. | reverse complement strand
AGGGGGGCGGCCTGGGCCGCGCAGTGCACCCAGAGATCGAGCCTGCCCCAGCGGTCGAAGATCGCGCGGCCGAGCCGGGCGAGCCCGGGGTCGTCGGTGATGTCGAGCGGCACGAGCGTCGTGGCGCCGCCGCCCGGACGGATGGCGTCGTCCAGCTCCTCCAACCCGCCGACCGTGCGTGCCACCGCCACAACATGGTCGCCCCGGGCGCCGAGCGCGCGGGCCACGGCGAAGCCGAGCCCGCGCGAGGCCCCGGTGACAAGAGCGATGCGGTCCGCTGGCATGGGGATCCTCCTGCGCCGCCCCGGGCGAGCGACGCGTCTTCTGCGTGGACAAAAGCAGGAGCCTGGACAAGCTTCAACTGCATTCGCAGGGGGGGGCGGCATCGTGGAGCGGGCACATGTCACGGCGTGGGTTGGGGCGGTCACCGGTGTGGTGGGTGTCGGGCTGGCGGTGCTGCAGTACCTCGACAACCGCCTGCCGACGTCGATCGACGGCTTGGCGGGTGCGCTCCGGAGCCTGAATGGTCAGGTGACCAGCGGCGCCATCGATGTGGAGGACGCGCAGGCAGCGGCACAGGCGCTGGCCGCCGTGGACGATCTGGGTCGCAGCGTGGTCCGGCAGTCCGTCATCCGAAACCTGGTCCCCGACGCCTACGTCCAGCGGGTGTCCGAGGGGGTGTTCGACCTGCCCCCGCGTGTGTCGGTCGAGCTCAGCCCGTCGGGTGGCACGGCGCATGTGCTGGCGCTAGATGCACTATATTTCGACACGGGGGCGACGCTCAGGATCGACGGGACGCAGGTTCTCCTGATGATCGGCACCAGCGTGTCGCTTGGCCGCGGATACGGCCTGTGGCTGATCTCCACCGATCCCGCCGCGGGCACCGTGCGGCTTCAGACGCGGCCGCTCACACCCGCTCCTTGAGCCGGAGCCGGCCGCTTTCCACCATGTCGGATGGATGGACGGGGTAGTCGCCCGAGAAGCAGGCGTCGCAGAATTGCGGGGTGGCAGCGCGCCCCGCCCCCTCGCCACAGGCGCGGTAGAGACCGTCGAGGGTGACGAAACGGAGCGACTCGACGCCGAGATATGCGCGCATCTCCTCCTCGGTCATGTTGGCGGCCAGGAGCTTGTCGCGCTCGGGCGTATCGACCCCGTAAAAGCAGGGCCACATGGTGGGGGGCGAGGCGATGCGGAAATGCACCTCGCGCGCCCCCGCATCCAGGATCATGTCGCAGATCTTGCGGCTCGTGGTGCCACGGACGACGCTGTCATCCACCAGCACCACGCGCTTGCCCGCGATCACCGCACGGTTCACGTTCAGCTTCAGGCGCACGCCCATGTTGCGGATTTCCGCGGTGGGTTCGATGAAGGTGCGGCCCATGTACTGGTTGCGGGTGATGCCCATGGCATAGGGGATGCCGCTTTCCTGGGAAAACCCGATCGCTGCGGGGGTGCCGCCATCGGGGACGGGGCAGACCAGGTCCGCCTCGACGGGGGCCTCGCGCGCGAGCTCCACCCCGATCTGGCGGCGCGTCTCGTAAACCGACCGCCCGCCGATCACCGAATCGGGGCGCGAGAAGTAGACGTATTCGAACACGCAGAATCGCGGGCGGGTGGGGGCGAAGGGGCGGAAGCTCTCAATGCCGCCGCCCTCGGTCAGGATGACCATCTCGCCCGGCTCGATTTCGCGCACGAACTCCGCGCCAATGATGTCGAGCGCGCAGGTCTCCGAACTCAGCGCCCAGCCGGTACCGACGCGCCCCAGCACGAGCGGGCGCACGCCGAGCGGGTCGCGCACGCCGATCAGCTTGGAACGGGTCATGGCGACGATGGAGAACGCGCCCTCCACCCGGCGCAGCGCGTCCTTGATCCGCTCTGGGATCGATTTCTGGATCGACCGGGCCATCAGGTGGATGATGCATTCGGTGTCGGACGAGGACTGGAAGATCGAGCCCGCCTGGATCAGCTCGCGCCGCAGCGCATCGGCGTTCACCAGGTTCCCGTTATGGGCAATGGCGCAGCCCCCCATGGCAAACTCGGCGAAGAGCGGCTGCACGTCGCGGATCGCCGTGTGCCCCTTGTTGCCGGCCGTGGAGTAGCGGACATGGCCGATGGAAAGCGCGCCGGGCAGCGTGTCCATCAGCGATCTCGAGGTGAAGTTGTCGCGCACGTAGCCGAAGCGGCGGACGGAGTTGAACCCGGTTTCGGGCGTGTAGGCGACGATCCCGCCCGCCTCCTGCCCCCGGTGCTGGAGCGCGTGGAGCCCCAGCGCCACGAAATTCGCCGCCTCCGGCTGGCCGATCACCCCGAAGATCCCGCATTCCTCGTGCAGCGTGTCGTCCTCGAACGGATGGCCGGGCAGAACCTGCATGGGAACCTCGCGATCGGGGTAACACGCGACATATAGGGCCGCGCGCCATCGGTGTCACGTACGCGTCATGTCACCCGGTGATCGCGGGGGCGGTCGGGATCGGCACCGTCGGCGCGGGTGCGCCGCAGGCGCCGAGGAGCTGGCTGAACCGCGTTGCGGCCCAGTCGGGAACCTCGGTCGGGATCTCCGCGGCCACGCGGTCGCTGATCCCCGCCATGATCTCGACCGTGCGCGAGGATGCCACCGCATCGAGGCTGAGGCCCATGCGTTGATAGACGATCAGGGCGACGGCGATCAGGAGCGCGCCACGCACCACGCCGAAGAGAAAGCCCGCCCCGCGGTCGAGCGGCCCGAGCGCGCTTTCCTGCACCGCGCTCGCAAAGAGCGGCGTGAAGATCGAGAGCACGATGAGCGCTATGGCAAACACCACGGCGAATGCGCCCAGGATCGAGAGCTGGCAGGAATTCGCCACAACATCGCGCACATAGGGGATCTCGCGGATCAGGGGTTCGACGAGGGGGGCGAACTGGAACGCGGCCAGCGCCGCGATGATCCAGCCGACGATCGCCAGCACCTCGCGCACGAACCCGCGGGCGTAGGCGAGGATCGCCGAGACAATGAGCACGCCAAGCGCGCCCAGATCCACAATCGTTGCTCCGTCCATCTGCGTCCCGGTCCTTACTCGATCTTTCCGAACACCGTTTCCACGAAGCCTGCCAGATCGGCAAGCCGTTCCACGGCGATCCCTGTGTCCGCCATGGGCTTGAGCTGCCGCGGCGCATAGGCGGCGGCGAAGCCGAGCTTCTGCGCCTCCTTCAGCCGCAGCTCGGCCTGCGACACCGGGCGCAGCGCCCCCGACAGGCTCAACTCGCCAAAGACCACCGTATCGGCTGACAGGGGCACGTCCTGCCGGGCCGACAGCAGGGCCGCGGCAACGGCAAGGTCGGCGGCGGGTTCGCTGACGCGAAGTCCGCCCGCGATGTTGAGATAGACGTCAAGCCCGCCGAACCCCACGCCGCAGCGCGATTCGAGCACCGCGAGGATCATGGCGAGCCGCCCGCTGTCCCAGCCCACCACGCTGCGGCGCGGCGTGGCGAGGGGCGAGGGGGCGACGAGGGCCTGGATCTCGACCAGCATGGGGCGCGTGCCCTCGAGGCCCGCGAACACGACCGAGCCCGAGGCGCCCTGGTCGCGTTCGGCGAGGAACAGGGCCGAGGGGTTCGCCACCTCGGCCAATCCCGCGCCGGTCATCTCGAACACACCGATCTCGTCCGACGGGCCGAAGCGGTTCTTGACCGCGCGCAGGATGCGGAACGGGTGGCCGCGTTCGCCCTCGAAATAGAGCACCGTATCGACCATGTGCTCGATCACCCGGGGCCCCGCAAGCTGGCCCTCCTTGGTCACATGGCCCACGAGCACCACGGCGCTGCCCCGGCGCTTGGCAAAGCTGGTCAGCTCCTGGGCCGCGGCGCGAACCTGGGAGACGGAGCCGGGCGCGCTGTCCACGCTGTCGGCCCACATCGTCTGGATCGAATCGATGATCACGAAGCCGGGGCGCTCTGCCTCCAGCGTCGTGAGGATGTCGCGCAGGTTGGTCTCGGCCGCGAGCCGAACCGGCGCGGTCCCGAGGCCGAGGCGCTGCGCGCGCAGCCGCACCTGGGCCGACGCCTCCTCGCCCGAGACATAGATTGTGCTCAGCCCCTGGTTAGCAAAGCTTGCCGCCGCCTGGAGGAGAAGCGTGGATTTGCCGATCCCCGGGTCGCCGCCCACCAGGATGACCGAGGCGGGAACGAGCCCGCCCCCCAGCACCCGGTCGAGCTCTGCCATCCCCGAGGCGCGCCGGGGCAGGGCGGAGTCGGTGGCATCGAGGGGGGAGAGGGCGATGCCCTTGCCCTTCCGCGGTCCCAGCGACACCGCCTGCGGCCCCGCCGCCGACAGCCCGGTTTCCTCGACCACGCTGTTCCAGGCCCCGCATGCCTCGCACCGGCCCGCCCATTTGCGGTGGAGCGCGCCGCAGGCGGTACAGGCAAAGGCGGGGACGGCGGCGCGGCTCATGGCGCGGGCCTTGCCCTATCCGCCCTGAAAGGGCAAGCGCAGGAGCAGGGCCACGCCGAACACTCCCTGGGCGAGGGGGAGGAGCCGGGAGGATCCCCGTTCGACCCACGCCCCCGCCCCTGCCGCGACGATCAGGGCCCCGCCCACGACCTGCGCCGCCACCGGGACGACCGCATCGAGCGCGGCCATGCCGGCAAGCGTCAGGGCGAGCAGCGCCCCATGGACCCACCGCGTGCGTCCCGGCTGCTGGTAGATGCGGTAGGCCGACCAGAGGGTCGCCGCAAACACCAGCGCCGCAAGCGTGATGCCCGCCAGAAGCTGGAGGATCGCGGTCATGCCCGCTCCTCGGCCCAGGCGAGCACGAGCCCCGCGAGCACCAGGGCGGTGAAGAGGTAGAGCCCCCAGGCCACCTCGACCCGGCCCACACCCACCCCCTTGGTGACCACGATGTAGAGCGCGATCAGGAACACATCGGCCATCGCGAGCCGGCCCAGAAGCTGCACCCCATGGAGCAGCCGACGCGGCGCGCGGTCCCATTGCACCGCGATCAGCGCCGCCGTCTTCGCCAGTGGTGCGACCAGCGCCAGGAGCGCGACCAGCGCGAAGAGGATGACATCGCTTTCCCACAGCGCGCCGAGACCGGAGAGGATCGAGATCTCGCGCCCCCCGAAGAACGGCAGGACCGAGGCGCGGGCGAGGGGTGCGGACCATGCGATCGGATAGAGCAGCAGCAGCGCGATCGCAGCCCCGCGCCGCAGCGCGATCATGCCCGCCCACCGCCGCGGCGGGGTCGCCGCCCCGGTATCATCGGATCGCCGCGATCGGCCCCGTCGGCAGGCCGTTCACGAACTGGTGCATGTAGGGGTTCGCAGTCGAGTCTATCTCGGCCACCGGCCCCTCCCACTGCACGATCCCCTCATGCAGCATCGCCACCCGGTCGGCGATCCGGCGGACCGAGCGCATGTCATGGGTGATCGTCATCGCGGTCGCCCCCATCTCGGTCACGATCTCGCGCACCAGATCGTTGATGACGTCGGCCATGATGGGGTCGAGGCCCGTGGTCGGCTCGTCAAAGAAGATGATCTTCGGGTCGGTCGCGATGGCGCGCGCAAGGCCGACGCGCTTCTGCATCCCCCCCGACAGCTCCGCGGGGAAAAGATCCGCGACCGCCTCGCCCAGCCCGACCCGGGCAAGCTTCTCGACCGCGCGGGCCCGCGCCTCCACCCGCGTCAGGCGGTCCGCCCCGCGCAGGAAGCGGAACGCGACGTTCTCCCACACGCGGATCGAATCAAAGAGCGCGCCCCCCTGGAAGAGCATGCCGAACTGGTCGAGGAACTCTGCCCGGTTGGCCCGCGTCACGGTCTGGCCGTCGATGGCGATGGTGCCTGCGTCGGGCTCCACCAGACCGATGATGCATTTCAGGGTGACGGACTTGCCCGTCCCCGACCCGCCGATGATCACGACGCTCTGGCCCTGGTTGACGGTCAGATTGACGCCGCGCAGCACGCGATTGGGACCGAAGGCCTTCGCAACCCCCGTAAGAGCGATCTTTGGGGTGGTGGTCATGCGCTGAAGAACACTTCGGTCAGCAGATAGTTCGCGGCAAGGATCAGGATCGAGGCGGTGACGACGGCCCCGCGCGTCGCCTGCGCCACGCCCTGGGCCCCGCGGGCGGAATTGTAGCCCTGATAACAGCCCACGACGGCGATGATGAACCCGAACACGGCGCCCTTGGCGAGGCTCGACGTCACATCCCCCGCGGTCAGGAAATCGACCGTGTTGCGGATGTAGTTCTCGGGCCCGATGCCGAGCCGCCCGGTCCCCACCAGATAGCCCCCCATGATCCCGATGACGTCCGAGACCGCCGTGAGCACCGGCAGGGTCAGCGTGGCGGCCAGAACGCGCGGCGCCACGAGGAACTTCATCGGGTTGGTGGAGAGCGTGGTCAGGGCATCGATCTGTTCGGTCACGCGCATCGAGCCGATCTCGGCCGCGATGGACGCTCCGACCCGGCCCGCGACCATCAGCCCGCAGAGGACGGGGCCAAGCTCGCGCACCATACCGATCGCGACGATGGACGGCACGACCGCCTCGGCATTGAACCGTGATCCCCCGGCATAGATCTGGAGCGCGAGCGCCCCCCCCGTGAAGAGCGCCGTCAGGCCCACCACCGGCAGGCTGTCATACCCGATGCGCAAAAGCTGTCTGCCGAACTCGCCGGGGTACCAGCGGGGGCGAAAGATGTGGCTGACCGCCGCGACCGCAAAGAGCACGAGCGCCCCCGTGCCCCGGCAGAGGCCGATGACCGCGGCGCCCGTTCCCGCCAGCAGCCCGGAAATTGCGCTCACGACCGGCATCCGCCCCCCTCAGCCCGCTCCGCCGCCCTTGTAGACGCGGGTGTAGCGGCTGCCAAGGCTGGTCAGGATCTCGTACCCGATTGTCCCTGCGGCCGCCGCCACCGCGTCTATGCCCTGATGCGGGCCGAGGAGGTCGAGCATGGGCGGCACTCCTGGCAGCGCGGTCACGTCCACCGTGACCAGGTCCATCGAGATGCGCCCCACCACCGGGCAGGCCATGTCTCCGGCCCAGAGCGACAGGTTGTGGAGCGCCCGCGGCAGCCCGTCGGCATAGCCTGCCGCCACCGTGGCGATCCGCGACGGCGCAGGCGCCCGCCATGCGCCGCCATAGCCGACGACCTCGCCCGCCGCCACGTCGCGCACCTGGATCACCGGCAGCGACAGGGCGACGACCGCCCGCGCCCCGGCATGGGGCAGCCCGCCGTAAAGCCCGATGCCCGGCCGCGTCAGGTCGAACCGATAGGGCGCCCCGAGAAGACAGCCCCCCGTGGCCGCAAGGCTGCGCCGAACGCCCGGCAACGCCTCGGTCAGGGCGCGGAACGCGGAGAGCTGGAGCGCGTTCATCGGATCGCCGGGGTCATCGGCGCAGGCCAGGTGGCTGATGGCCAGCCGCGGGCGGGCGTCGCGCAGATCAGCGAGGCTTACCGCCAGCTCCCCCGCCTCGAACCCCAGCCGGTTCATCCCGGTGTCGATCTGCACGCCGCACGGGTGGCCCGGCAGCTCGGCGCCAAAGCGCCGAAGCTGGTCGGGGCTGTTGAGCAGGGGCGAGAGCTGCGCCCCCGCCATCGCCCCCCGGTCCCCCGCCATGTAGCCCGAAAAGACGTGGATGGCCGGACCGGGGCCGAGCGCTGCGCGCAGCGCCACCCCCTCCTCCGCCAGCGCCACGAAGAATGTCCGCACCCCTGCCGCGGCGAGCGCCGGACCGACCCGTGCCGCACCCAGGCCATAGGCATCCGCCTTGACGACCGCCCCCGTCTCCACGCCCGCGCCTGCATCGGCGGCAAGGCCCCGCCAGTTCGTGGCGATGGCGTCGAGGTCGATGGTCAGCACGGGCGTCATGGATGCATCCTTTCAGGTCCGCGCCCCATCCTCAACCACCCCCCCAAACGCCCGCAGGTTCGCGGGGGATGAGTCGGGCCGGGTCAAGGCCGCGGAACGCGCCCCCGGGACGGGGGTTCAGCCTTGACGCGGCGCGACTCGTCCCCACCCTCGGCCAGGCGCCTTGAGAAGCACCCTGCTGCTCAAGCGCCTCTCAGCATCTGGGGGCCCCCGCCCGCCGCGACCGGCCCCCGTTTCCCCCCCGCGCTTGACGCCGCCCCCGATCGCGCGAGGATGGAGG
>JANNOT010000506.1:0-3110 GCA_031399375.1 Paraoceanicella sp. | reverse complement strand
CGGCGAAGGCGGCGGGTTACTGGAATGCCGGTACGGTGGAATTTTTGGTGGAGGAGTCGGGGGCGTTTTAAATACTTGAGATGAATACGCGATTGCAGGTGGAGCATCCGGTAACCGAACAGGTGTTCGGCATCGACCTGGTGGAATGGATGATCCGTCAGGCAGCGGGCGAGGCGGTGCTGCCGCCCGGTGCGTTGACCCCGACGGGGGCTGCGATCGAAGTCCGGCTCTATGCCGAAATGCCCCATGCCGGGTTCAAGCCCGCCACGGGTCGGTTGACCCATGTGGCCTTCCCCACTGGGGTTCGGGTGGACAGCTGGGTAGCGACGGGCACCGAGGTGACCCCGCACTACGACCCCTTGCTGGCCAAGCTGATCGTCACGGGGCGCGACCGGGCGGAGGCGATCATGCGGCTGCGCACCGCGCTTGCCGCCACCGAGTTGGACGGGCTCGCCACCAACCTCGCCTATCTGCGGGCGATAGCGGGGTCCGAGCTTCTCGCCTCGGGCGCGGTGGCGACGACCGCCCTGCGTGACTTTCCCTTTGCCCCGGACCTGATCGAGGTCCTGGCCCCCGGCGCGCAATCGAGCGTGCAGGAACTGCCCGGGCGGCTGGGCCTGTGGCATGTGGGGGTACCGCCCAGCGGGCCGATGGATCCGTGGTCGTTTGCCCATGCCAATCGTCTGGTCGCGAATGCAGACGAGACGGCGGCGCTGGAACTGACCGTTTCGGGGCCGACGCTGAAATTCTGCAGCGATTGTCGGGTAGCCCTGGCGGGGGCGGAGATGCCTGCAAGCCTCGACGGGATGGCGATGCCCCACGGGATCGCCTTCTCCGTGACAGCGGGGCAGGTCCTGACCATCGGCGCGGTCCGGGGGCCCGGGCAACGGGCCTATCTGGCCGTGCAGGGCGGGTTAGCGGCGCCGCAGGTGTTCGGCTCACGCGCCACATTTGCGCTGGGGATGTTTGGCGGCCACGCGACCGGCACGCTGCGGGGCGGCGACGTTCTGCCGCTCGCCCGGTCGGCACAGCAGGCGCGGGCGGCGGGTGATGCGGCCGAGTTGACACGGGATTGGGCGCTGGCCGTGGTCTACGGTCCGCATGGCGCGCCCGATTTCATGCAGGATGCCGACATCGAGACGCTGTTCTCGACGGCATACGAGGTGCATTACAACTCGTCGCGCACCGGTGTGCGCCTGATTGGCCCCGCACCCAAATGGGCGCGCGCGGATGGCGGCGAGGCGGGGTTGCATCCTTCGAACCTGCACGACACCGCCTATGCCATCGGGGCCATCGACTTTACCGGCGACATGCCGATCATCCTCGGCCCCGACGGCCCGAGCCTCGGGGGATTTGTCTGCCCCGCCGTCGTGGCGCGCGAGGATCTGTGGAAGCTTGGCCAGCTGACCGCCGGCGATCGTGTGCGGTTTCACCCTGTCGCGCGGCCCGGGGATCCCGTGGCCGGGCCGACCGTTCGCCGGACGGGGTTCGATACCGGATCGGCAATCGTCGGGCAGCGGACCGACGGCCCGGTGCAGGTGGTCTATCGCAGGCAGGGCGATGACAACCTGCTGGTCGAATATGGCCCGATGACCCTGGACCTCGGTCTGCGGCTGCGGGTGCACGGGCTGATGCAGGCCGTGCGGGCGGCAAACCTGCCGGGGCTCATCGATCTGACACCCGGTATCCGGTCCCTGCAGATCCACTACGACGGGGCTCACCTCGGGCGGTCCCGCCTGCTGGGCCTGCTCGCCGAGATCGAGGCGAGCCTGCCGCCTGCCGAAGGCGTGACCGTGCCGAGCCGGATTGTCCATCTGCCGCTCAGCTGGAACGACCCCGACATCCGGCTGGCCATCGGCCGGTATCAGGAGCATGTGCGCCCGAACGCGCCCTGGTGCCCGTCCAACATCGAATTCATCCGCCGCATGAACGGGCTGGAGGATGAAGACGCCGTCAGGCGCATCATCTTCGATGCCAGTTACTTCGTGTTGGGACTGGGGGATGTGTACCTCGGCGCCCCGGTCGCCACGCCGCTTGATCCGCGCCACCGGCTTGTCACCACCAAGTACAACCCCGCCCGCACCTGGACCCACGAAAACGCCGTGGGCATCGGGGGGGCATATATGTGCATCTACGGGATGGAGGGCCCGGGGGGGTATCAGCTGTTCGGGCGAACGATCCAGATGTGGAATTCCTGGCGGCAGACCGGCGCCTTCGCGCCTGCAAAGCCGTGGCTTCTGGAGTTCTTCGACCAGATCCGGTTCTTTCCGGTCGACCATGCCGAACTGACCGAGGCACGCGCCGCCTTTCCGCACGGCGCCTACCCGGTGCGGATCGAGGCAACCGAGTTTTCCTATCCGTCCCACCTTGCCCGGATGGCGCGCGAGCATGACGACATCGCCAGCTTCAAATCCCGCCAGCAGGCCGCATTCGATGCCGAACGCCAAAGCTGGAAGGATCAGGGCCTCGATACCTTCGAGGCCGCGCCCGCCCCGCCCACTCCGCTGGTCTCGGAGATACCCGATGGCTGCATTGCCGTGACCAGCATGGTTTCGGGCAACGTATGGAAACTGCTTGTCGAGCCGGGGCAGGCAGTCGGCCCCGGCACGCCGGTCGCCATCGTGGAATCGATGAAGATGGAATTCGAAGCTCTGGCATCCGCTGCAGGCGTCGTGCGCAGCATCGCGGCGCGACCGGGACAGTCGGTGAAAAGCGGCGACACGCTGATTGTGCTGGCGCGGCAGTGACGCGGCCCCGCCGGTCGATCGGGTGACCGACCACCATCGGTTGCCCGGCGGAGGCTGGAAGCGTGGGGTCGATTGATCCGTACCCGAACCTCGGACCACCCGGGGCTGGAGTTTCCGGGCGTCAGGCCGACGGATAGCCGGATGCGCCGCCGGTATTCATGGGCGTGATCGGGGGCTTCTAGCCGATCGCGCCTTGGGGTCGGTCCTCGGTGTGGTACCTGCGCCAGCCCTCCAATTTTTCCCGCATTACTCTCAATCGCGCTCTGAATGGGCGGTAAGCGATGGTTTTCCCCATCGGTCTTTCCGCTTGCCGAGGCGTCCGGCGGGTCCTGCTGGCGATCGATTGCAGCTTAAGCTGCAGCT
>JANNOT010000505.1:0-8212 GCA_031399375.1 Paraoceanicella sp. | reverse complement strand
CATCGAGCCGGGGCGACCGGCGTAGACGAGGTCCAGCTCGTCGCGCCACGCCGCCAAGAGCGCCCGCTTGCGCGCGTTCGGCAGGTCGCCATCGGCAATGTCGTCCACGGTCCGGCAAAACGCATAGATCGCGTACATCGCCGCGCGCCGGTCCCGCGGCAGGATCCGCATCCCCGCCGAGAACGACGTCCGGGCCGCCGTGACGATCCGCGCGGCATGGGCGTTGTGGTCCGCATCCGCCGGACCGGGGCGGGGGGCGAGCGCGTCGTCAAAGGCGTGGAGATCGACCGCCGTCATGGGCTCGCCACCGGGCGCAGCACCGGGGTCCGGGGCGTCGCCGCCGCGATCAGCCCCGCGAAGGCACCGCGGGCGAAATCGAGCTTTCCGGGCTTGATCCGCGCCGCCAGCGGGTCCCCGTGGCGCAACCGGGCCGAAAGCCGGCCGGCAATCGCCACGATCGCGCCCGATTCCGCCGCGAGCCTGCGTGATCGCAGCGCAGGCGGCAGGGCCGAGGCGCGTGCGATCAGCCGGTCGCAGCCGTCGAGCGCGCGGTCGATCACCCTGCGCAGCGCAGGCGTCGACTGCGGGGCATCGAGCGCCTTGACCCCCACCCCCTCGGCCGCAAGCCAGTCGAGCGGCAGGTACACCCGGTCGAGCGCCGCGCGGTCCGGCCCGAGATCCTGGAGGTGGTTGAGCACCTGGAGCGCCGCGCAGAGCGCGTCGGATGCGGGCCAGATCGCCCGGTCCTCGCCATGCAGGTCGAGCAGGAACCGCCCCACCGGATGGGCCGACAGCGCGCAATAGCCCATCAGGGCGTCCCAGTCGGCATACCGGTTCACGACCGCGTCCTGCCGGAACGCGGCGAGCAGATCGCGCGCATGCCGATCCGTCACGCCCCGGGCGGCGAGCGCCACGGCCAGGCGCTGCGCGACGGGCGGTCCGTCCCCCCCCAGCCCTGCCTCGAACATATCCAGGCGGCGAAGCTTGTCGTCGGGGGAAAGCCGGGGGTTGTCGGCCACATCGTCCGCGGCCCGGGCAAAGGCGTAGAACGCCGCCACGCAGGGCCGTAGGAGCGGCGCGATGAAGGCGGAGCCGACGGGGAAGTTCTCGTCCCCCGCCCCCTTGCCGGACGGCGTCTCGCAGGTGGACAGATGCTCGTGACGACCCATGGCGCATCCTGTTCAGACCCCGGGACACAACCGGCACGGCGGCAGCGGCAACCCGGCATTTATGGTCGAGGGAACCTGTCCCGGGAACAAGTGATAGGCGATGAGCACCCGCCGGTTCACGCAAAAACACCGCAATTCCCGTTTCTTTTGCGGCAAACGCGAACACGATCGCGTGTGACACCATGTCGCCCCCCGCTGACGCCGCACCTGCGGCCGGTCAGCCGGGGGGGGTGCCGAGCACACCCTGCGCCCGCAACCAGGCCACCGCATCGGCGATCGCCGCGTCGACGGGGGGCGGCGCGAAGCCGAGCTCGGCCCGCGCGCGCGCCGCGTCGAAGCGGGGCTGGCGGAGGGCGATCCGAACCCCGGTCAGGGGCGCGCGGGGGGGTCGGCGGGTCAGGGCGGCGCGCATGGCGTCTGCCCGCGCGACGGCGAGCGCCAGGGCCGCGGGCACGCGCCAGCCTGGGGGCGCGGTACCCGCCGCGGCCGCGATCCGGCCGAGCACGTCGGCCATGGGCAAATCCTCGCCCGCCAGCAGATAGCGCCGGCCGGCCACGCCGCGGTCCCGGGCCGCGACGAGCCCCCCCGCGAGCGCGCCCAGATCGACAAGGTTGATCGGCCCGTCGAGATAGCCGGGCAGCGCACCCCGCGCCACGTCGCGCAGCAGGGCCATGGGGGCGGTCGCCCCGCGATCGCCCGGCCCGATCGGGGCAGAGGGAAGGGCGATCACCACATCGGCCCCCGCGGCCGCCGCGTCCAGCGCCGCAAGCTCGCCCGCCCGCTTGCTGCGCGGATAGGGACCGAGCAGGGCGGCGGGGTCGAGCTCGACGGTCTCGTCATGCGGCGCATCCCGGCGCGGACCGCCGACCAGGGTCGTGAAGCTCGACACATGGACCATGCGGACCCGCGCCGCGGCCACGGCGCCGAGCACGGCGGCCGTCCCCGCGACATTGACCCGTGCGAAACCGCCCCGGTCGGGGGTCCAGAGCCGCGCGATGGCCGCACAGTGGATCACGGCGTCGATGCCCGCCATCGCCGCCTCCAGGGCGCGGGGATCGAGGATCGAGCCCGTCACGCCATCCACCCCCGGGGGGCCCGGCCGGGTGTCGAGGATTCGCACCGCCTCGCCGCGCGCCAGCAGGTGCCGGACCACGGCCCCGCCGATGAAGCCCGCGCCGCCGGTGACGAGCGTGCGTGTCACCCGCCGCCCCCATCGGCGCAGACCAGAAGCCCCACATCGGTCGCGGACCCTGCCACCAGCCGGTCCCCCGCGCGCAGGGCCACGGTCGCGCCCGAAAGGATCCTGCCTGCCGGGTCGTCATAGAGCAGCTCGACCGCGCCCGTCGCGGGGTCCAGGCGGGCGATCCGGGTCGGCGCATGCGCGAGCCAGCCCCGGCGATGGAGCGCGAGCCGCAGGAGCGACGGGTGCAGCGCCACGATCAGGCTGCCATCGGGCCCGCGGGTGAGATTGTCGGGCGCCCCGGGCATCGCCACGCTCGTCCCCCCGTCGCCCTGCCCCGCGACACGCAGCAGGCGGATGCGCCGCCCCCGCGTCTCGGCGACCGCGAGGCCGTCGGGCAGGGCCGCGATGCCGTTGGGAAAGGCGAGGCCGTCCGCCATGCTCTGGTCCCCGGGCAGGCGCAGCACCCGGCCGCGCCAGCCGAAGGGGATCAGGTCGGCAAACGCCGTGCCACACGCACCCCGGTCGATCGTGACCGCCAGTGCCGTGCCGAGCGGGGCGAGGTCGTTTGCCCGGCAGAGCGCGGGGCCCTCCAGCGGCGCGCCGAACATCGTCGCCATCCCGTCAAGCCGCCCGCGTTCGATCCGCGCCCTGCCGGGGCCGGTTCGATTGACGACCGCGAGCGAGCCGTCCGGACCGACCGCGATCCCGTGGGGATGGAACGGCCCCGGCGGCGGGTGCAGGCGGTCGGGCCGGGCCTCGGCCCCGTCGAGCGCAGCCATGGCGAGGCGAAAGAGCCCCCCCTCGGGCGCGGCCGTCCCCGCCGCCCAGGCCGCCTCGACCGCCCGCCGGTCATGGGCGGACAGGATCAGGTAATCGCCGCCGGGGGCGAGGTCCAGATCCTCGATCCCGCGGAGGGGCAGGCCCGCGGCGGTCAGCATGACGTGGTGGCAATCATCGGCATCAAGGCGGGCGGGCAGCGGCGCAGGCAGCCGCACTGCCCACCAGGCCAGTCCCGCCAGCGCCGCGGCAAGCAGGACCGCCGCGCCCCACCGGGTCATGCCGCCCGGCCCCGGCGGCCATAGCCCCATCGGTCGATCCAGGGACCGCAGGCGGCCTCGACCATCGCCACCGCGGCGGGATCGACGGCGAAGGCGTTCTTGCGGAAATCGCGCACCGCATCGAAATACGCCTCGAACCGCGGCAGGGCGGCGTCGAACCCACCGAGCTCCAGCTCCGCGTAAATCCGGCGCAGCGCGGCCACGGGATCGGCCTCCAGCGCGGGGTAGCCGATCTCCACCAGCTCCGGCGCACCAAGCCCCGCGGTCTCGGCGTCATAGGCCGTCATCATCCGCCGCCAGACGCGCAGGATCGTGGCGTCGATGTCCGGGGGGGCCGCCCGCTGAAGCGCGAGAGGGGGCAGGAGCTTGGCGTAGAAGTTGCGCATCGACAGGAACACGTCCACCGGATCGCGGTGGATATGCACGAACTTCGCCCCCGGCAGCAGGCGGCGCAGCCGGGCGACCCGGCCGGTATAGACCGGGTTCTTGATCAGGAGCGGGCGGCCCGTGGCGCGCGCGAGCTTGCGCAGGAAAAGCGTGAAGCGCCGCTCCCACCCCGCGATCTCGTGTGGCGTGCAGCCGTCGAAAAAAAGCCCCCGGTCGATCAGCGCGTCGAACCGGCGCGGGAAATAGATGCCGTGGTAGAACGACAGCGGCGTCATCGAAGCGATGGCGATCTCGTCCTCCTGCGGGCTGGTGGGGGTCACGGGGACCCGGTCGATCCAGCGGCCTTCGGGCAGCGCACGGTCGAGCAGCGGCCGCAGGACCCGCCCCAGTCCGAGCATGTCCCAGGGCAGGCCGACATCCACCGGGGCGGGAAAGCCGAACCCCCCCAGCGCCATTGCGTTGTAGAGATGGGTCGTCCCGCTGCGCCAGTGGCCGAGGATGAACACGGGCGGGGGCATGTCGGCGAGCGCGGGGGGGCGGGCCACAAGCGCCTCGAGCGCGGAGAGAGGAGCGCGCGCCAGAACGGCGGCCCAGATGCCCGCGGCCCGGCCCCAGCGGTCCGGCATCCCCCCGGCGCGGAACGCACGCGCCAGGGTCAGGGGGTCTGCACCGCTCAGCGGATGCGCCATGCGCTGCCTTTCGGGTCCCACGCCCCGCCTGCCGGGCCGCTCGCGCTCCCTAGCATGCCCGCGACGCCCTGCGCAGCCGGGAATGATCGACCCCATGTTGCAGAGCGCCGCGGTCGGATAGCGTTCGTGCCAGACGGCAGTGCAGGGGGACGGGCATGGGGCGATGGATGCGGGTGCGGGTGCGATGCGGGGCGATCCTGGCGGCCTGCGCCATCTGGACGGCGACGGCCACGGCCGCCGCGACCCCGTTCGAGGGGCAGTGGCTGACCGGACCAGGATCGCGCGGGGCCCGGGCCGTGGTGGAGATCCGGCCCTGCCGGGACCGGCTCTGCGGCACGATCATCGGCGTGCGCGACCGCGAGGGCTCGGACCGGATCGGCGTCCTCCTGATCCGCGATGTCGAGGTGCCAAGGGCGGGCACGGTCGCGCGGGGCGAGATCCTCCAGCCCAGCACCGGGCAGTGGTTCAGCGTGGAGCTCGACGCGGCCGATCCCGCGGCGCTGACTGTGGCGGGCTGCCTCGTGCCGGGCCTCTTCTGCCGGACGCAGGTCTGGACGCGCATCGCCCCCTGACCCGGGCGATCATCCGAGCCGACGGGCGGGGGCGGCCGACATCGCCAGCCCGCCGCGGGGCGCGGGGTCGGCCCCTCTCACCCCGGCCAGGCCGTCATCGCCACCCGGACCACATCGTCGAGCGTCGCGCGGTCGGCATGGGCCTTGTGCAGGACGCCGAGGCTCTGGGCGACCGCGCCGAAAAACCGCGCGAGCGCGCGGGGGTCCGATTCGGGCGGGATCGCGCCGCTGTCGCGCGCCCGGGTGATCGCGGTCTGAAGCGTTGTCTCGATCGCCTGCATCACGTCGGCGACAAAGGCCGCGACGGGGGGCGACCCGTCGCCCGCCAGACACGTGTTGGTGATCAGGCACCCGCGCGGGCGGCCGGGTTCGTCCATCCGCACCAGCATGTCGCGCAGCATGGCCGCGATCCCCGCCCCCACATCGGGGCCATCGAGACGGTGCAGGTCGGGGGTGCCGACCGTGCAGGCATAGCGGGCAAGCACGGCGAGAAAGAGCCCCTGCTTGGTCCCGAAGGCGTTGTAAAGACTGCCGCGTCCAAGGCCGGTCGCGGCCTCGAGCTCCTGGATCGATGCCGCCTCGTAGCCCTTGCACCAGAAGAGCCGTGCCGCGCGGTCGAGCACGGCGTCGCGGTCGAACTGGATCGTGCCGGCCATACCCTGCCTCGCCCTCGCCCTGCCATCAGCATCATTGACTGATCGTTACAAGATAGCCAGGGTGCCCCCGAAACACCAGATCGGAGGGCGCGATGGCGCAAGAGGGTACCCGGGTCGCGCTGATCGTGGGCGTGGGCGACGGGCTGAGCGCGGCGCTCGCCCGCCGGCTGGCGGGGGCGGGTTACCGGCTCGCGCTCGCCGCGCGCGACGCGGCAAAGCTCGCGCCCCTGGCCGCAGCCACGGGTGCCCGGGCCCATGCCTGCGACGCGGCCGATGCAGCCGCGGTCGCGGCGCTGTTCGCCGCGGTGACGGCAGAGACGGGCGCGCCCGACGTCGTCGTCTACAACCCCAGTGCCCGCGTGCGCGGATCGATCGCGGAGCTTGCACCCGGGGATGTGGCCCGCGCCCTGTCGGTCACCGCGTTCGGCGGGTTTCTCGTCGGCCAGCAGGCGGCGCAGGCCATGCTGCCACGGGGCTCGGGGACCATCCTCTTCACCGGCGCATCGGCGAGCGTGAAGGGCTATGCCCAGTCCGCCGCCTTCGCCATGGGCAAGTTCGCGCTGCGCGGCCTGGCCCAGAGCATGGCCCGCGAGCTGGGTCCCCAGGGGATCCACGTCGCCCATGTGGTGATCGACGGCGCGATCCGCAGTGCCCGGACCCCAGGCCCCGAGGGGACGCTGCTGGAGCCCGACGCCATCGCCGAGACCTACCTGCACCTGATCGACCAGCCCCCGAGCGCCTGGACCTTCGAGCTCGAGCTGCGCCCGTCGGTCGAACGTTTCTGAGCCCACCCACCAGGAGACCACCCGATGATCACGTTCTATTATCACCCCTCGCCGAACCCCGCGAAGGTCGCACTCCTCCTCGAGGAAATCGGCCTGCCCTATACCGTGGCGCCCGTGGACACCCGGAAGGGCGAGCAGTTCGCGCCCGAGTTCCTTGCCATCAACCCCAATGCCAAGACCCCGGCCCTGACCGACGGGGACGCGGTCCTGTTCGACAGCACCGCGATCCTGCTCTATCTGGCCGAAAAGACCGGGCAGTGCCTGCCCCCCGCAGGCGACGCGCACCGCGCCCAGCTTCTGTCCTGGCTGATGTTCGTGGCGAGCGGGATCGGCCCCTATTCCGGCCAGGCTGTGCATTTCAAGCATTTCGCCCCCGAGCAGGTCCCCTACGCGACCAATCGTTATGGCTTTGAGGCGGAGCGGCACTGGGGCATCGTCGAGGCGCAGCTTGCCCGCGGGCGTTACATGGTCGGCGACACCTACACCATCGCCGACATTGCGGTCTGGGGCTGGGCCCGCGCAATCCCGTTCATCTTCGGACCCGAGGCGTGGGGCACCCTGCCGAACGTGAAGCGCCTGCTCGACGAGATCAACGCCCGTCCGGCGGCGGAGCGCGCCGAGGCGCTCGCCGCCAAGCACGCCTTCAAGAAGGAGATGGACGAGGAGGCCAAGGCCTTCATGTTCCCGCAGAACAAGCGGCTCTCCGCCGCCTGAGGCCACGCGCGACCGGCCGCACCGGCGGGTCGCGCCTGCTTCTGGGACGGGGCACCCGGGCACGGGCGGCCCCGCCCCGCCATCCCGCGACCCCAGGAAGCCCGCAGCGTCAGCCGGTCGCGAACGCCGTGAACGCCTCGGCGTGATCGGGGTGCCAGCGCGACAGCGGCGGGCGATTTTCGATGATGTCGCCCATGGCCCAGGCCATCCGCTTTTCATCGAGCGCGCGGGGCACGTCATTGTCGGGGCAGAGGATGTAGAACTCCCCCGCCTCGACCCGCGGCAGCATGAAGTCGACCGTCTGCTCCGGCGTCCAGGCGGCGTCGGGCTTTGCGCTGCGGCCCTGCGCGGTCAATTCGGTGAAGACGAAGCCCGGGATCAGCAGATGGGCGCTGACGGCGGCGCCCGGGGTGGTGCGCAGCTCGTGCTCGAGCGCCTCGGTGAACACCTTCACCCCCGCCTTGGCGAGGTTGTAGGCCGGGTCGCCCGGGGGCGTGGTGATCCCCTGCTTGGACCCGGTGTTGATCACGATCCCCGGCCTGCCGCCCGCGACCATGCCCGGCACGAATTCCCGCGTCCCGTGGATCACCCCCCAGAGATTGACCGCAACGACGCGCGACCACGCGTCGAGCGGACCGAAGAGCGCGCTTCCGGGCTGGATCCCGGCGTTGTTCATGAGGAGGTCCACCAGGCCCCACCGCGCCTCGACCACCGCGCGCAGGGCGGCGAGATCCTCGGGCCGACTGACATCGGTGGCATGGGCCAGCACGTCCGCTTGGCCGCCCGGGGCATCGGCCACGATCCGCACCACCGCGGCGGCCAGCCGGTCGTCACCCAGGTCCGCGATGGCGACCCGCATCCCCCGTGCGGCCAGACGGCAGGCGGTGGCGAGGCCGATGCCGGACGCCCCCCCGGTGATGACGGCGACGCGTCCGGGGCCGAGGGCGGGATGGGACATGGCGGGTTTCTCCTGTTGGGGCGCGGGCGTGCCCAGTATGG
>JANNOT010000470.1:0-13192 GCA_031399375.1 Paraoceanicella sp. | reverse complement strand
GACCGCAGCCATCCCTGCCGGGGCGGCCACCTTCAACGCCGGAGCGGAATTCCGGGTGTTCTACCAAGTGGAACCTGTCTATCCGGACGAGGTGCCGGAGGATTTCACGTTCCTCTCCCCGCTCGTGACGCTTCAGAAAGTTGACGCGGGAATCACGGGTGAGTCTGGGTCGGCCTCGCTCGACATCGGCGGCGGTTTCCGGGTCGAGAACGTCGATCCGTTCACCGACTTCACGCTGTTCGTGTCCTACGACCTGATCGCAGCGGCGTTTTACAGCAACGACTTTGCCTTCGCGCCCGGGTTCGCGTCGGCGCGCCTGGTGCTTACCGGCAACGTGTCCGAGAACTGCAGCATCGGAAGGGCCGAGGTGTTCGACGCTGACATCACCAATCCCCCCGGCGACGACGGTGAAGTCGACGCGTGCAGCCCCGGATCCGAGGCGGTCGTGCTCGCCCCCGGCGACGTGTTCGAGATCGTGGCCTCTGGAACCCTGTCGGGGCGCGTGGCGCTGGCACCCGTCCCGCTGCCCGGCTCGTTCGGCCTGCTTGCGGGCGGGCTCATGGTCCTGGTCGCCTGGCGGGGATGGAGCCGGGCGTGACATCCGCGGCGCTCGCGCTTGGCTGAGCGCCTGCGGGCCATCTGTCGGTGAGCCGCCGCCCGCGCGGTCTGGCATGGCGCGTCCTGCGCCTTGCGATCCGTGCGGTGGCGGCGGTGGTCCTGTTCTGCCTGCTCTGGGTCCTCGCCTACCGCGTCGTGAACCCCCCCACCACGTTTCTGATGCTGACCGAGGGGCGGCGCCTCGGCGGGGTCGCGCAGGAGTGGCGGGCGTTGGGGGAGATGACGCCCTGGGCACCCCGCGCGGCGGTGGCGGCGGAGGATGCGAATTTCTGCCGCCACTGGGGCATCGATTTCGACGCGGTGCGCGACGCGCTCGCCGATGATGCGCGGGTGCGCGGCGCGTCGACCATCAGCCAGCAGGTCGCCAAGAACGTGTTCCTCTGGCCCGGCCGGACCTGGGTGCGCAAGGGGCTGGAGGCGGGGTTCACGGTGCTGGTGGAACTGACCTGGCCGAAGCGTCGCATCGTCGAGGTCTACCTCAACGTGGCCGAGATGGGTGAGGGCGTGTTCGGCATCGAGGCTGCCGCCCAGGCGGCGTTCGGGCGGAGCGCGGCGGACCTGACCTTGGCCCAGGCCGCACGGATCGCCGCGACGCTGCCGAACCCGAGGCGCTATTCAGCGGCCCGTCCGGGCGGTTACGTCCAGCGCCGCGCCCGCCAGATCGCAGGCGGGGCCGAGACGATCCTCGCCGACGGGCGCGCCGCCTGCTTCGAGGCCGCGCAGTGACGGCGATGCCCGGGTGGAGGCTGACCGAGAGACCGGCGGCGGGGCCCGCGTCTGCGGCCGCGCGGGCTGACCGCGCCGATCGCGATGCTTCGGCTCAGGCCCCGCAGGCGGGCGCTTGGCGCGTGGTCGTCGCGCGCGCCGCGACGGCGGGTACGGCCGAGGCGGCGGCGGCGCTCGCATGACGGCTACGGACTGTATCGCGGCCGAGATCGCCGACTGCACCCTTTGCGCGGCGCGCTTTGCGGCGACCCCCACGGCCCATGCGCCGCGGCCCGTCACCCGGCTGTCTGCGACCGCGCCGATCCTGATCGCGGGGCAGGCGCCGGGGGCGCGGGTCCATGCCTCGGGGCTGCCCTTCGACGACCCCTCGGGCGACCGGCTGCGGGGCTGGCTCGGGGTGGACCGGGCGGCGTTCTACGACCGTGACCGGTTTGCGATCCTGCCCATGGCGTTCTGCTTTCCGGGCTACGATACGGCGGGGTCGGACCTGCCGCCGCCGCCGGTCTGTGCCGACACCTGGCGGGCACGGGCGCTGGCCAGCATGCCGCAGGTGCGCCTGACGCTGCTTGTGGGGACCTATGCCCAGGGCTGGCATCTGGGCCGGGCGTCGCTTGCGGCGCGGATGGCGGACTGGCGGGCGGGTCTGCCGCATGTCCTGCCCTTGCCCCATCCGTCCTGGCGGAATACCGCTTGGCTGAGGAGACATCCATGGTTCGAGACGGAAGTGGTGGCCTGGCTTCAGGCCGAGGTGCGGCGGCTCTTGCCCTGATGCTCGCGGCCTGCGCGCCTGTGGCCGACGCGCCGCCCCTGGGTCCGCTTGCCGTCGCCCCGGGCGCGCTCGCGGCCGCGAGCCGCAGCCTGCCCCTCTCGGCATGGGAAGCGGTGGAGCCGCGGGCGATCATCCTCGCGCTGCATGGTTTCGGCGAGTACGGCGAAAGCGCGTTCGGCACCGCGGGGCCGGTCTGGGCGGGGCAGGGGATCAGCACCTATGCCTATGACCAGCGCGGCTTCGGGCGCAACCCGGACCGGCTGGACTGGCCGGGTGAAACCGCGCTGGTCGAGGATGCCGCCGCCGCCTACGCCGCGGTCCGCGCGGCGCATCCTGGCGTGCCGATCCATGTCCTGGGCCATTCCATGGGTGGCGGCGTGGCGCTGGTGGCCGCGGGCGAGGGGCGGTTTCCCGGGGCCGACAGCCTGATCCTGCTCGCCCCGGCCACCTGGGGCGGGGCCACGCTGCCGGTCCTGTTCCGCGTGAGCATCTGGCTCGCGGGGCAGGTGGCGCCGGACAAGCGCTGGACCGGCGAACGGGTCGTGGAAATCCGGCCCACGGACAATCTGCCCGCGCTTGAGGCGTTGACCCAGGACCCCTATTTCTTTGGCGTGGCGTCGAGCCGGGAGCTTCTGGGCCTGGTACGCCTCATGGACCGGGCGCTGGCAGAGGCGGGGCGCGTCACGCTGCCCACCCTGATGGTCTACGGCGCCCGCGACGAGGTGATCCCCAAGGATCCCGTCAGCGCCGCCTATGACGCGATCCCGGCCGAGAAGCGCTTCGTGGCACCGCCTGAGGGCTGGCACATGCTGCTGCGCGATCTGAATGCGGCGGCGGTCGAGGCGGCGGTGGCCGACTGGGTCCTGCGATGACGCCGCTCGACCGCGCGCACATGGTGATGGAGGGCGCACCCGAGGACGGTGCCCTGCGCCTGCGGTTCTACGAGGCGCTGGCGGTGGCGGAGCTTTTTCTCCTCCTCACGCGCGAACCTGTGGGCGAGCGGGTGGAGCCGCTGATCCTGCAGACCGGCGACGGGCCCGTGGCGCTCGCCTTCGACACCGAGGCGCGGATGGGCGCCTTCGTCGATGCGCCCACGCCCTATATGGGCCTCGCCGGGCGGCAGGCGATCGCGATGCTGGCGGGGCAGGGGATCTCGCTGGGGCTCAACCTCGGGGTTGCGATGTCGGAAATCCTGCTCCCGCCGGACGCCCTGGTCTGGGCGGCGGGGGTGCTGGGGACCGCGCCGGAGCGTGCGGCGCTGACCCCCGCCCGGATCGGCCCGCCGCGGCTTCACCCCGACCGGATCGCCGCGCTCGATGCCCGGCTCGCGCTTATGGCAGGCGTGGTGGACGAGGCGTGGCTTGCCACGGCGGTCTATGGCGGCGGGGACGAGGCGGCGGCGCTGGCGCTCGTCGGCGTGGGTCCTGCGGCCGAGGCGGGGGTCGCCGCGGCTTTGGCCGAGACGCACCGGCTGTCGGGTGGGGACAGGGCGGTGCTCGACATCCTCTTTCTCTCCCCCGCGGCCCCGATGCTCGCCGCCTTCCGCCGCCAGGGGATCGGGTTCGAGATCCCGTCGCCGCCCGAACGGCCTGCGCCGGGTCCGGTGCACGTGCCGGACCGGCCGCCACGGCTGCGCTGATGCCCCATCTCGCGCAGTTCAACATCGCGCTGGCCCGCTACCCGCTCGACGATCCGCGGATGGCGGATTTCATGGACAATGTCGGCCGGATGCACAGCCTCGCCGCCCGGAGCCCCGGTTTTCTCTGGCGGCTCGACAATCCCGACCACGGCACCGTGATCCTCGGCGATCCGCTGATGACCTGGACCCTGTCGCTGTGGGAGGGGCCGGAGGCGCTCGCCCATTTTGCCTTCCGCACCGCGCATCGCCAGTTCTTTCGCCGCCGGGCCGAATGGTTCCCGGTGCTGTCCCAGTCCTGGTTTCTCTGCTGGCATGTGCCGGAGGGGACGCGCCCGAGGCTCGACGAGGCGCTCGCAAAAAAGGCCCGGCTGGATGCCGAGGGGCCTTCGGACGCGGTCTTCGGGTGGGAGCGGTTCCCCGAGCTTGCCGCGCTGCGCGCCTGGGCCGATGGCTGACCTGCCGGTCGAGGACGCGCTGCCCGCGCTTCATGCAGCCCTTTCGGCCCGCGGCGTCGCCGTGCTCGCGGCGCCGCCCGGGGCGGGCAAGACCACCCGCGTGCCCCTGGCGATGCTCGACTGGCTATCCGCGGCCGGGGTGGGCGAAAGAGGCGCGGGGGGAAAGATCGTGATGCTCGAGCCGCGCCGGATCGCCGCGCGCGCGGCGGCCGAGCGGATGGCCCAGACCCTGGGCGAGCCCGTGGGCCGCACCGTGGGCTACCGGATGCGCGGCGAGGCGGCGGTTTCGGCCGCGACCCGGATCGAGGTCATCACCGAGGCGATCCTGACCCGGATGATCCAGGCCCAACCCGACCTGCCCGGCGTTGCCGCGGTGATCTTCGACGAATTCCACGAACGTGCACTCGCGGCTGATTTCGGGCTCGCGCTCTGCCTCGATCTGCGTGGGGCATTGCGGCCGGACCTGTGGCTGCTGGTGATGTCGGCGACGCTCGACACCGGCCCGGTGGCGGCCCTGCTGGGGGCAGAGGTCGTGGCGTCCGCGGGGCGCGCCTGGCCGGTCGAGACCCGCCACCTGGACGCCCCCCTCGCCGGACCCGACCGGGCGGCGGGCGAGGCGGCCGCGGTTCGGCGCGCGCTGGACGAGACGGGCGGCGGGGTGCTCGTGTTCCTGCCCGGTGAGGGCGAGATCGGCCGGGTCGCCGCCCGGCTCGGCACCCTTTCTGGGGACGTCGTGCTCCAGCGGCTCTACGGGGCGCTGCCCGCCGAGCAGCAGCGCGCGGCCCTTCGCCCCCTGCCGGTCGGGCAGCGCAAGCTGGTACTTGCGACCGCGATCGCCGAGACCTCGCTCACAATTCCCGACATCCGGGTCGTGGTCGATGCGGGTCGCGCCCGGCGCCTGCGCTTTGACCCCGGTGCGGGGATGTCGCGCCTGGTGACCGAGCGGGTGACCCGCGCCGAGGCGGACCAGCGCCGGGGCCGGGCCGGGCGGGTTGCGCCGGGGGTCTGCTACCGGCTCTGGACCCGGGGCGAGGAAGGTGCGCTCGCGGCCTTTCCCCCGGCCGAGATCGAGACCGCGGATCTGGCCGGCCTCGCCCTCGACCTCGCGCTCTGGGGGGCGAAGGACCTGCCATTCCTGACCCCGCCCCCAGGCCCGGCCCTGGCGGAGGCGCTCGCGCTGCTGCGCGATCTCGGTGCCCTCGACGCGGGCGGACGGATCACGCCAGAGGGGCGGGCACTTGCGGCGCTGCCGGTGCACCCGAGGCTGGGGCACATGCTGCGTGCCGGGGCGGCGGCGGGGGCTGGGCCGCAGGCGGCGGTGCTCGCGGCGCTCATCGACGCGCGAGACCCGCTGCGGGGTGGCGGTGCCGACCTCGCCCCCCCGCCTCGCCGCGCTCGCCCTCCCCGCGGCCGCCCCCGCCGAGGCGCGCGGCGCGCTTGCCGCGATCCGGGTGGAGGCCGCGCGCCTCGCCCGCCTCGTGCGGGGCGACGCGGGCCGAGAGGACGGGCGCGGGCGCCCCCAGGAACCTCCGGCCGGGGGCCCAGCCGACGGCGGGGGGACGGGGGATGGCGGGACGCGGCGCCTTGCGGTGCGCGATCCGACGGGTGGTGTCGGGGCGGCCTCCCTGTCGCCCGGCGCGCTCCTGTCGCTCGCCTATCCCGACCGGATCGCGTTGCGGCGGCCGGGCGAGGCGCCGCGCTATCTCCTCTCGGGTGGCAAGGGGGCGGCGCTCGACCCCGGCGATGCCCTGGCGGGCCAGCGGCTGCTCGTTGCGGCCGATCTCGACGGCGACCCGCGCGAGGCGCGGATCCGCCGGGCCGCGACGGTGGGCGAGGGGGAGATCCGCGCGCTCCACGCCGGACGTATCGCGACCGACCGGCGCTGCACCTGGGACCCGCGCACCCGCAGCGTTGCCGCGCGCGAACGCGTGATGCTGGGGGCCCTGGCGCTCGAGGACCGGGCCTGGAGCGGGGTGCCAGCCGATGCGGTGACCGCCGCGATGCTGGAGGGGGTGCGGACGCTCGGCCTCGATGCCCTGCCCTGGAGCGACGCCGCGCGGCGGCTCTGCGCGCGCATCGAGTTCCTGCGCGGGCAGGCGGTGGACCTGCCCGATTGCAGCGCCGAGGGCCTCCGCGCCACGCTCGACGACTGGCTCGGCCCCTATCTGGGCGGCCTGCGCAGTGCCGATGCGCTGGGGCGGCTCGACCTTCACGCCGCCCTGAGCGCCCGGCTCGACCGGGCCGCGCACCAGCGGCTCGACGACCTGGCGCCCGCGGTCCTGACGGCGCCGACCGGGACGCGGTTGCCCATCGACTGGACCGACGGCACGCCCCGGGTGGCGGTGCGGCTTCAGGAAATGTTCGGCACGACGCGCCACCCCACGGTCGGCCCGGCCCGCCAGCCGGTGCTGGTCGAGCTTCTGTCACCCGCAGGACGCCCGGTGCAGGTCACCGCTGACTTGCCGGGGTTCTGGGCACGCTCTTACGCCGATGTGCGCCGTGACCTGCGCGGGCGCTACCCCCGCCACCCCTGGCCCGAGGATCCCGCCGCCGCCGATCCGACGCGCCGCGTCAAGCCGCGCGGGACCTGAGGGTTAGGACGCCGCGAGGATCTCCGCGAGGGTGTCGTGGTCGAGCACGACCGGGTTGCCCGCCATCGAGGACGACGCCCCTGCGGCGGCGGCGATGGCATGGTGATCGGCGGCATCGACCCCGAGGGCTGCAAGGCGTGGCAGGCCCGCGGCATCGATCCAGCGTTCCAGCGCCGCGACGGCGCCCGTGGCGGGGACACCGAAGGCCGCGCCGATCCAGCCTGCGACCGCCGCGAGCCGCGCGCCCCCCGTCGCCGCGGTGTTGGCGCCAAGCACCCGGGGCAGAAGCCGCCCACAGAGCGCGCCATGGGCCGCCGCGGTCCGCCCGCCGATCACGCCCGCGAGCCCGTGCACGGCCCCCAGCCGGGCATTGGCGAGCGCCATCCCGCCGCAGAGGCTGACCCAGGCCATCTCGGACCGCGCACCCGCATCCTCGCCCGCCCCCAGCCGGCGCAGCGCCGCGAGCCCCCGAGGGATCGCATCGCAGCAGAGCGCGTCGGTCAGGGGCGTGGCGAAGGGCGAGACGAAGGGCTCGATCACCTGCGTGATCGCGTCCAGCCCGCTGGCCAGGGTCACAGCCCAGGGCAGGCCGTGCCCGAGATCGGGATCGACCAGGGCATGGGCGGGCAGGAGGCGGGGATCGCGCAGCGATACCTTGCGTCCCGCCGCGGGCACGCCGATGACCGCGTTGCGCGTGACCTCGGACCCGGTCCCGAAGGTGGTGGGGATCGCGACCAGCGGCACGACCGGGGCCGTCAGGGGCAGGCCGCGGCCCACCACCTCCAGATGGTCCATCGGATCGCCGACGTGGACGAGCCCTGCCAGCGCCTTGCCTAGGTCGAGCGCGGCCCCCCCGCCGATCGCGATGACGGCGTCGGGGATGGTCGCCCGCACCCGGGCGAGCGCGGCGAGAAGATCGGGGAGCGTGGGTTCGCCCAGGGCACGCTCGACGGTGACGGCCATGCCGCGGGCGGCCAGCCCTTCGGTCAGCCAGTCCGCCCGTGCGACTGTGGCGCCCGTCACGACAAGCACCCGCGGGCCGAGGGGCAGATCCAGCACCTCGCGCGATGCGCCCGCGCCAAAGGCGATGCGCCCGGCGGTGGCGAAGGTGAAGCGCACCCCCCCTCAGACCTTTGACAGCGTCCGGCGCACCGCCTCGCGCCAGCCCGCATAGAGCATGTCGCGCAGCGGATCCGCGAGGGTGGGGGTGAAGCGGCGGTCGAGCGCCCAGGCGGCGGCGAACTCTTCCTGCCCCGGGTAGAGAAACACCTTCTGCCCCGCGAGCCAGGCGGCGCCGAGCGCCGTCGTCTCGCGCACCAGCGGGCGGTCCACGGGCGCACCCAGCATGTCGGCGAGAAACTGCATGGTCCAGTCGGACGCGCTCATCCCGCCATCGACCCGCAGCACGGGATGCGCGTCGCCCGGCCAGTCGGCCCGCATCGCCTCCCACAGATCGCGGGTCTGGTAGGCGACGGACTGGAGGGCGGCGCGCGCGAATTCCGCCGGTCCCGAATTGCGGGTGAGCCCGAAGATTGCCCCGCGGGCCTCCGCATCCCAGTAGGGTGCCCCGAGGCCGGTGAAGGCCGGGACCAGATAGACCGCCTGGGTCGGATCCGCCGCCTCGGCCAGCGCCTGGGTCTCGCTGGCCGCCCGGATCATCTTCAGCCCGTCGCGCAGCCACTGCACAACGGCGCCTGCGACGAAGATCGACCCTTCGAGCGCATAGGCAGGTTTTCCGTCGAGCTGGTAGGCAATGGTCGTCAGCAGCCGGTGGGTCGAGACCGCGGGGGTGGCCCCGGTGTTGAGCAGTGCAAAGCACCCCGTGCCATAGGTCGCCTTCATCATCCCGGGGGCAAAGCAGGCCTGCCCGACCGTCGCCGCCTGCTGGTCGCCCGCGACGCCGCGGATCGGGATCGGCCGGCCGAAGAGGTCGGCGCGGCACATCCCGAAATCGGCCGCGCAGTCATGGACCTGTGGCAAGAGCGCCATCGGCACGTCGAAGAGCGCGCAGAGATCGTCGTCCCACCGCCCCTGGTGGATGTTGTAGAGCAGGGTCCGCGCGGCATTCGTCGCGTCCGTGGCATGCACCGTACCCGCCGTCAGCTGCCAGATCAGCCAGGTGTCCACGGTGCCGAAGGCAAGCTCGCCCGCCCGGGCCCGCGCCCGCGCGCCGGGGACATGGTCGAGGATCCAGGCGAGCTTGGTGGCGGAGAAATAGGGATCGAGCAAAAGCCCGGTGCGGGCGCGGACCGTCTCCTCCGCCCCCTCGGCCCGCAGGCGCGCGCAGGTGTCGGCGGTGCGGCGGTCCTGCCAGACGATGGCGTTGTGGATCGGCTTGCCCGTGCCGCGGTCCCAGACCAGGGTCGTCTCGCGCTGGTTGGTGATGCCGATCGCGGCGATGTCGTCGGCCTGGACCGCCGCACGCTCCATCGCGGCGCGCGCGGTCGCGGCGGTGGTGGCCCAGAGATCGGCGGGGTCGTGCTCGACCCAGCCCGAGGCGGGAAAGTGCTGCGGAAACTCCGTCTGCGCGCTCGCCACCACCCGCATCGTACCGTCAAAGAGGATGGACCGCGTCGAGGTGGTGCCCTGGTCGATGGCAAGGATATGGGACATGGGGGGAGTTTCCGGTCTGGCCGGGTCCCGATGTCAGGACCGGTGCGGGCGGCGACGGATGGGCGGGGCGCCGAGGGCCCCGACCCTTCCCCCAAGAAGGCAAGGGGGGAAGGGGGGGTGTTAGCCGGCGACCGGGGCCGCCGGGGGCATCACTGCCAGGACTTGATCAGCTCTTCATACGAGATGGTCTGGGGCGTGTCCTTCTCGTTCTCGATCTTGCCCTTGGGTGCGCCGGGCTGGTCGAACCAGTACTGCGCATCCTGCGGCTCGTTCAGTTTCGGTCCCAGGTCGCCCTGGACGCCTGCGCGCTCGAGCCGGGCCAGCACCTGCTCCTGGGCCTCGCAGAGGGCGTCCATCGCCTCCTGCGGGGTCTTGGCGCCGGACGAGGCATCGCCGATGTTCTGCCACCAGAGCTGCGCGAGCTTGGGGTAGTCGGGCACGTTGGTCCCCGTCGGCGACCACTGCACCCGCGCGGGCGAGCGGTAGAACTCGATCAGCCCGCCGAGCTTGGGCGCACGCTCGGTGAAGCTGTCATGGGCGATCGTGCTTTCGCGGATGAAGGTCAGGCCCGTGTGGGATTTCTTCACGTCCACGGTCTTGGAGGTGACGAACTGGGCGTAGAGCCAGGCCGCCTTCGCCCGGTCCACCGGGGTCGACTTCATCAGCGTCCAGGACCCTGCGTCCTGATAGCCGAGCTTCTGGCCGTCTTCCCAGTAAACGCCATGGGGCGAGGGGGCCATCCGCCATTTGGGCGTGCCGTCGGCATTCACCACCGGCAGCCCGTCCTTGACCATGTCGGCGGTGAAGGCGGTGTACCAGAACATCTGCTGGGCGACCGCCCCCTGGGCTGGCACGGGGCCCGATTCCGAGAAGGTCATCCCCGCGGCTGCCGGGGGCGCATACGCCTTCAGCCAGTCCACGTATTTCGACACGGCATAGACCGCTGCGGGACCGTTGGTGTCACCGCCCCGCGCGACGCAGGAGCCCACGGGCTGCGAGTTCTCGTTGACCCGGATGCCCCATTCGTCCACGGGCAGGCCGTTCGGCTCGCCCTTGTCGCCGTTCCCGGCCATGGAGAGCCACGCATCGGTGAAGCGCCAGCCGAGCGAGGGGTCCTTCTTACCGTAGTCCATGTGGCCGAACACCTGGACCCCGTCGATGGTCCGCCCGGTGAAGAACGCGGCGATGTCCTCGTAGGCCGACCAGTTGACGGGCACGCCAAGCTCGTAGCCGTACTTGGCCTGGAACTCCGCCTTGATCGCGGGATCGGTGAACCAGTCATGGCGGAACCAGTAGAGGTTTGCGAACTGCTGGTCGGGCAGCTGGTAGAGCTTGCCGTCCGGGCCGGTCGTGAACTTGGTCCCGATGAAATCGGCGAGGTCGAGACCGGGATTGGTCACGTCCGCGCCCTCGCCCGCCATCCAGTCGGTCAGGGGCCGCGCCTGCTGGTAGCGCCAGTGGGTGCCGATCAGGTCGCTGTCGTTGATGTAGGCGTCATAGATGTTCTCGCCGGTCTGCATCTGGGTCTGCAGCTTCTCGACGACGTCGCCCTCGCCGATCAGGTCATGGGTGACCTTGATCCCGGTGATGGCGGTGAAGGCCGGGGCGAGCACCTTCGCCTCGTATTCATGGGTCGTGATCGTCTCGGACACCACCTTGATGTCCATGCCGGCGAAGGGCTTGGCCGCATCGACGAACCACTGCATCTCGGCGTCCTGCTCGGCGCGGGTCAGCGACGACAGGCCGTTGATCTCGCTGTCGAGGAAGGCTTTCGCCGCCTCCATGTCCGCGAAGGCCGCGGGTGCGCCGAGCACCAGCGCGAGCACCGCCGCGGTCGATCTCATCCCCAGTTTCATAGGGTATTCCTCCCGGTTGTTGAACGAATTGCTACACCCAGCGAAAGACCGCCGCGGCATAGATCAGGCACACCACAAGGGCCCCCCAGAGGGGCGCCCCGAACAGCGCGAGCCAGGCGAGGCACAGGAAGGCCGAGCCCAGCAGGCTGATGAAGAGCCGGTCGCCCGGCGTGGTCTCGAACCGCAGCACGCCCATCCGCGGCGCCTGGGGCGCCAGGATGCCCCACGCGATCATGATCGCAAGCAGGCCCGCGATGACGGCGAAGAAGACCGCGGTCTCGGGCGTCCAGGCCATCCAGGACAGGGTCATCACACCCGCCCCAGGGCAAAGCCCTTGGCGATGTAGTTGCGCACGAACCAGATCACGAGCGCCCCGGGCAGGATCGTCAGCACCCCCGCCGCCGCCAACACGCCCCAGTCGAGGCCGGAGGCCGAAACGGTGCGCGTCATCGTCGCCGCGATCGGCTTGGCGTAGGTCGCCGTCAGGGTCCGGCTGAGCAGCAGTTCGACCCACGAGAACATGAAGCAGAAGAAAGCCGCCACCCCGATCCCGCTCGCGATCAGCGGCATGAAGATGCGGATGAAGAAGCGGGGAAAGCTGTAGCCGTCGATATAGGCGGTCTCGTCGATCTCACGCGGGACGCCCCGCATGAACCCCTCGAGGATCCAGACTGCGAGCGGCACGTTGAAGAGGCAATGGGCGAGCGCCACGGCGATATGGGTATCGAAGAGGCCCACCGAGGAATAGAGCTGGAAGAACGGCAGGGCAAACACCGCCGGCGGCGCCATCCGGTTGGTCAGGAGCCAGAAGAACAGGTGCTTGTCGCCCATGAAGCTGTAGCGGCTGAAGGCATAGGCGGCGGGTAGGGCCACGGTCAGCGAGATTACGGTGTTCAGCCCGACATAGATCAGCGAGTTGAAATAGCCCCAGTACCAGGACGGATCGGTGAAAATCACCATGTAGTTCGCGATGGTCGGGTTGCGTGGCCAGAGCGACAGGGCGCCCAGGATTTCCTCGTTGGTCTTGAAGCTCATGTTCACGAGCCAGTAGATCGGGATCAGCAGGAACAGGATGTAGGCCGTGCAGATGACGGCGTTCCAGTTCACCCGGGTGCTCGCACGGGCCTCGACCGCGATCACGCTCATTGCCCGCGCTCCGCCTTGTCCGCGTTCGTCATGGCGGTGTAGAACACCCACGAGAACAAAAGCACGATCAGGAAGTAGAGGAGCGAGTATGCCGCGCCCTCGCCCAGATCCTGCTGGAGCACTGCGATCTTGACGAGGTCAATGGACAGAAGCGTCGTCGAATTGCCCGGCCCCCCGCCCGTCAGCACGAAGGGCTCGGTGTAGATCATGAAGCTGTCCATGAACCGCAGCAGGACCGCGATCAGCAGGACCCCCTTCATCTTCGGCAGCTCGATGTAGCGGAACGTCTTCCACCGGCTCGCCTGGTCGATCTTCGCCGCTTGGTAATAGGCGTCCGGGATCGACTGAAGGCCCGCATAGGCGAGCAGCACGACGAGGCTCGTCCAGTGCCACACATCCATCACGATGATCGTGGCCCAGGCTGCGACCGGGTCCTGGGTGTAGTTGTAGGGCACGCCGAGGCTGTCGAGCGTGAAGCCCAGAAGCCCGATATCGACCCGCCCGAAAATCTGCCAGATCGTGCCCACCACGTTCCACGGGATCAGGAGCGGCAACGCCATGAGCACGAGACAGACGGACGCCCACACCCCCTTTTTCGGCATGGCGAGGGCAACGGCGATCCCCAGCGGCACCTCGATGGCCAGGATCACCGCCGAGAAAGCGATCTGGCGGATGAGCGCATTGTGCACCCGCTCGGAATGCAGCACCTGGTCGAACCATTCGAGCCCGACCCAGAAGAACTGGTTGGCCACGAACGTGTCCTGGACGGAGTAGTTGAC
>JANNOT010000448.1:0-2178 GCA_031399375.1 Paraoceanicella sp. | reverse complement strand
TGCGCGCGCGCATCGACGCGCTCGAGCCCAGGGGGTGAGCGCGGCGGTCCGGTCGGTGCCCCCGCGACGCGCACGCCCGCGGCGCTGAGGCGGGCCTGTGGAGCTTGCGCGCAACGGGTTCAAGGCGGCGCTGGCCAGCGGTAGGGTCAGCTACGGGCTCTGGGCCTCGCTCGCCTCGCCCGGCGCGGTGGAAATTGCGGGGGGCAGCGGCGCGGATTGGGTCCTGATCGACATGGAGCACGCGCCCCATGAGCTGCCGGACGTGATCGCCGCCCTGCGGGCACTGGCGCCCTACCCGGCGGCCGCGGTGGTGCGCCCGCCCTGGAACGAGGCTGTGGGTATCAAGCGGCTGCTCGATGCCGGGGTCCAGAGCCTGCTCCTGCCCTTCGTCCAATCGGTGGAGGAGGCGCGGGCAGCCGTGGCGGCGACCCGCTATCCGCCTGCGGGGATCCGGGGGGTGGCGGGGGCGAGCCGGGCCGCGGCCTATGGCCGGGTCCCCGACTATCTCCACCGCGCGGCCGACCAGATCGCCGTGGTCGTGCAGATCGAAAGCGCCGCCGCCGTGGCGGCTGTGGGCGGCATCGCGGCGGTGGAGGGTGTGGACGGGGTCTTCGTCGGTCCCTCGGATCTCGCCGCCTCGCTCGGGCATCTCGGCCAGCCCGAGCATCCCGACGTGGAGGCCGCCATTGCCGAGGTGATCGCGCGGGTCGCGCCAACGGGCAAGCCCGTCGGCCTATTCGGCGTCTCGTCCGGCCATGTGCGGCGCGCGATTGCGCTCGGCGTCCGCTTCGTCTCGGTCGCGAGCGACACGTGCGTCCTGCGGCACGGGTTCGATGCCGCCATCGCCGCGGTGCGGTGAGCGCGTCAGAGCGTCGCGACAAATGCCGCGAGCAGGACCAGAAGGATCCATGCCCGCCAGATGAGCCGCACCGCGGCCGCGATCTCGGGTGGCCCGGGGTCCCGCGCCCCGCCGGGGTTCATGTAGGGCTCGGTCAGCACCACGCCCCCATAGCTGCGCGGTCCGGCGACCGCCACGTCGAGCGCCCCGGCCATCGCAGCCTCGGGCCAGCCGGCATTGGGCGAACGGTGCAGACCGTGATCGGCCCACATCGCCGCGAAGGCTGCCCGCCGGCCGGAGGCGGCGGCGAGCAACAGGGCCGCGAGACGCGCGGGGACAAGGTTCAGCGCATCGTCCAGCCGCGCGGCGGGGCGCCCGAACAGGGTGTAGGGCGGTTCGACATGCCCGATCATGCTGTCGGCGGTGTTCACCGCCTTGTAGATCATGATCCCGGGCAGGCCGAGGATCAGGAACCAGAACGCGGGGGCCACCACGCCGTCGGCGAAATTCTCCGCCGCGCTCTCGATCGCCGCGCGCGCGACGCCTGGGCCGTCGAGCGGGGCAGTGTCGCGGCCGACAATGCGCCCGACCGCGGCCCGCCCCTCTGCAAGCCCGTCGGCGAGCGCTGCGGCAACGGCGCGGACATGGTCGGACAGGCTGCGCTGGGCAAGAAGGATCGCCGCGGCGAGCCCGGCCAGGATTTCGCCGCCCGGCAGCGCCGCGATGCCCAGTCCCACCAGCCCCGGCCCCACCACCAGCGCCGCCGCGAGCGCCGCCCCGCGCGCGAGCGGGGAGGGTCCGCGGTTGAACCGCCGGTCGGCCCAGCCGATCGCCCGGCCGATCAGGACCACCGGGTGGGGGATGCGCGACCAGAGCCAGGCCGGCTCGCCGAGTGCCGCATCGAGCAGCAGCGCCGCGACCAGGATCAGGCCGGTCATGTCCCGATCGCCCCGGGAAGGGCATCGGCGAGCCGCGCCCAGCCCGCCGCATCGCCGGGCTGGCCCAGCCGCAGCCAGGTCGGGCTGTGGTCGAACGCCCGGGTCCAGATCCGGTCGGCCGCGAGCCGCGCCTGCACCGTCCGCCCGTCCGGAACCTGTGCCAGGCGAAAGAGCGTGGTGCCCCCGATCACCCCTGCGCCCGCCTCTGTCAGGAGCCGGTCGAGCCGCGCGGCACCCGCCGCCAGCCGTGCCCGCGCCCCTGCCGCCCAGGCGGGATCGTCGAGCGCCGCGGTTCCGATGGCCAGCGCGGGTCCCGAGACGGGCCAGGGGCCGAGCGCGTCGGCGATGGCATAGGCGAGCCCCAGGGGCGCGATGGCAAACCCCAGGCGCAGCCCGGCGAGG